>DASUTR010000798.1:0-16096 GCA_036374535.1 Polyangiaceae bacterium | reverse complement strand
CCGCCCTCTCCGGCCACGCCTTCCACGCGGTAGCGACCATCGACGATCCTACCCACGATACCGAATGAATCCAGCGTCATGTTCATCGTGAGACGTCAAGAGTCGCGAAACGACGAGAGGTCGGCGCCGAGGCGCTTCATGGCTTTGTAGAGGGCCGTTCGTGAGACACCGAGAGCCTCTGCGGCTCGAACGGCCACCCCGCCGTTCCGCTTCATCGCGGAGCGGATGCGTTCGAGCGTGAGCTCGCCGCGAGGCGCCGCAACGGGTTCGAGAGCCGGGAGGTGTTCGGTCGTGAGCTGTCGAGCGCCCGCAGACGTGGCTCGGTCGAGCGCGTGCGAGAGCGCGGCGCGGAGTTGGCGAACGTTCCCTTCGAAGCGCGTCGTAACCAGGCGCTCCACGGCGTCCGCCGAGAGCTCGAGTTCCGAGGACCGTTCCCGCTTCATCTCGAGGATCAAGAGGACGATGTCGTCCGGACGTTCGAACAACGGCGGGACCCGGATCGTCACCCCCGACAGCCGATAGTAGAGATCGGGGCGGAACGTTCCCGCTTCGCAAGCTTCACGCAGATTGGCGTTCGTGGCGCTGACGATGCGCGCCTCGACCGACACGTGACGGTTCGCTCCGAGCGGGCGGATCTCGCCCCGGTCGAGGGCACGCAGGAGCTTCGATTGCACCTCCAATTCCAGACCGTCCACCTCGTCCAAAAATAGCACGCCTCCGGACGCTTCTCGAAATGCGCCCGGCCTCGAGAGCGTCGCTCCGGTAAAGGCTCCGCGCTCGTGCCCGTACAGCTCTGCCTCGAACAACTGTTTGGGGATTGCCGTCACGTTGATGCCGACGAACGGTCCCGGACTGGCACGCGCGGCGTGTAGGATCCGCGCAACGCATTCCTTGCCGCTGCCGCTCTCGCCGACGATCAGCACGGGGTCGCCGTGCTGCCCCGCTCTCGCTGCTTGGTCCCAGACCTCGGCGAGCAGGGGACCGGCGATCATCCTTTCGGACGACCCGAGTCCGGGCGTCGCGATGCGCCTCGGAGGTGTGCGGTATTTTTCGACATCGTTGACGCACATCAGCAGGGTATCGCCGGCGCGAATCAGGCTGCCGGCGCTCGCGAGCGCGCCTTCCCTGCCCACGTGCGTCCCGTTCAGAAAGGTACCGTGCCGGCTACCCGCGTCGCGAATCAAAAAGCCGCCGGCCCGTGGCTCGACGGAGGCGTGCTCGGCCGAAATCCTCGGATCGCTCAGTCGGATCGCTGCGCGCCGGCCTCGTCCGAGCGAAACGGACTCTTGAACGGGCCATGACACGGGTGTCTCGTCGTACGCTCTCGGAAACACCGTCACGAGTCCCAGCCGCGACGCGCCCCGCAGCGGCTGCGCTACGGAAGGCCGCACGCTCGTGTCGGTGCGGGCCGTTGCGGACGTCGAGTCGGAATGCCGCTCGCTCCGAGTCACGATCCGACCTGACTCGCCGCGAAGGGGCGGCCCCGACGCCGAAGATTGCTCCGCTGCACCCAGCGCGTGCCCATGACCACCGTGAACACGCCTCTGTACTGTGGTTGGCGGCCGTCCACGTCAATCAGCGTTTTCCGCGCGTGAACCGATTCGGAACCGCGAATGGCGCAAGATGCGCCAAACTAGCTCTTGATGAGCCGCGTCGCGGCACAGGAACCAGTCCTGGCGGCCAGTCGATAGGACCGCCACCGTCGTCCGGCGAGCGCTCACGGTGGCGGCGCTTGAAACGCCCCGTGGGGGTTTCGTACCCACCGCCCAGCCGCGTCGTTGCGGAAACGCTTCGGCTGCTTTCTGGGCGCTTCGATCATCGCCGCTGGTCGATGATCACGTGGGTCACGCGGTTGTCGAGGGCGTCGGCGGACGCACACACGAAGAGCGTTAGAGAAAATGTGGCGGCTGGTGCGTAGCCTGTCTCGAAGTGTCCGCGGCAGCTCTGCTGCCGCAGCTATGCTCGCGTCCGTTCACCGCGTACACCACGGTGTGCACGGTTGACGGTTCGCTCACTCGTTTGCTCCCACGTGCACGGCCGCTCCAACATGTAGGAAGCCTTACGAACCGCGTGACCGCGGCGCGTAGCGCGGCACGGTCGTTGCTTTGTACGCGCCGCCCATCCTTGCGCTTCTTAGCGCCGATCAGGGCAAGTTCTGAAGGGAGCATTCATGTACAAGAAGAACGCTAGCGGCTCAGCGCGGGATTCCATCAGCGAGAACACGACTCGATCATCATTGGTGAGCGGCGGCTCGAGGGCGTTGCGGCGGCTCTCCAAGGTCGCCGTTGCCGTGGCCGCGAGCTCGGTATGGGCGCTGTGGGGGACGGATGCGGAGGCGGCGACCATACCCATCAACGTCTCGACCGTTCAGCAGCTCTACTCTGCGTTTCAGATCGCCGACAGTCGCCCATCGGACGTCATCGAGATCCGCCTGGCGCCGGGAACTTACTCTCTCGTGAAAAACACCTCCGCGTCGGATCCGAAGGATTTGTCGAGCCGAACGTCGGGCAGACTGAAGCTCAAATCTGGCAAGGTAAGACTCGTCGGAGGCCCCAACCGCGGTGCTGCGTTCGATTTCTTCATCGACGGGGGATGGAATAACCAAGATGGCGTACACAACCAAACGACCGCATTCGCCATGGTCGGAGTAATGGGCGGCAGCGCTCGGCCCGAACTTTACATCTATGGCGTGCGCTTCGAAAACGCGTGGGGCCCGTCGGAGGTGCCGCCCTTTCAGCTGTTCAATGCTAGGTTCGAGATGTACAACTCGTCGGTCTCGAAAACCCGTGTCGATAACAGTGGTGGCGGTGCGCTGTACGCCAACAACAAGTCAAGCGTCACCATCAGTCACTCTTTTTTCGAATACAACTCCTTGAATTACGTGATCCAAGGGCTACCATGTGGTGGCGCTTTCAATAGCGGCGGCGCGCTACAAATTGCAAACTCGAACGCATGGATCGAGAATTCGACTTTTAAGGGCGGAATCGCATGCCGCGGCGGGGCCCTGAGTTACTCTGGGTCGTCTTCGTATCGCCTCGTCGTGAATCAATCGTCATTCAT
This sequence comes from Polyangiaceae bacterium, assembly GCA_036374535.1. Classification (GTDB taxonomy): domain Bacteria; phylum Myxococcota_A; class Polyangia; order Polyangiales; family Polyangiaceae; genus PMG-095. Next base: position 13,036 of record DASUTR010000798.1, on the reverse strand, counting down.
CGACAACTTCGCTCAGACCGTCGGAGGTGCAATCAACGTGAGTGGAACGTCCCCCGTGACGCTCAATTTCAACACTATCGCGCACAACGAGGCGGGCCGGCGGGGCGGAGGCGATGAGCCGCTGGCAGGAGGGGGCATCATCTTCAACAACTACACGGGCTCGCTGAGAATGGTCGGCAATCTCCTCGGGAACAACGTCACCGTGAACTCAGACGACGGGAACGGCGCTCCCGCCGACGGCAAGGACTGCTTTGTCAACGGGCCGTTCACGAGCTCGCGGGTCGTGCACGGCAATCTCCTGCGTGAGCGGGGCAATTGCACGTTCATTCCCACGGGGCCGCTCGTCGGCACGAGCGCGTCACCGGTGGACCCCGGCATCGGGGGTTTGATGGAAGGCATCATCGGCAACGGCAGCTCCGGAAGCATTCTCGTGCGACCCGTCGTCCCGAGCAGCCTCGCGCTCGGAGCATTCCAGAGCAATTCGAGCCATAGCTGCTTCTCTACCGACCAGCTCGACATCTTCCGGGCGCTTGCCAGCACGAGGTGCACGGTCGGCGCCGTCGAATATCCCTTTTAGCGTAGAGCGCAAAACCCGCGAAAAGGCGGGAGTAACTCGGGCCGCCCGCCGGCATTGTCCTCGGGCGGCCCGAGACTAGCATCGTGCGGCGACGGAAAAACTTGGCGAATCCGTGCCGACTCGCGGACCCGTGGCGTGCACCGGCGACCGCTCGAACTTGGACCGTCAACCGACGGACGTGCGCGCCGAATTGGAGGAGTATTCATGGACAAGAAGAACGCTAGCGAATCAGCGGGGGGGTTCAACAGTGAGAACACGACTTGGTCATCCTGGGTAAGCCGCGGCTCGAGAGCGCTGAGGCGTCTCTCCAAGGTCGCCGCTAGTGCGAGCGCGATATTCGCGCTGTGGGGGACAGATGCGGAGGCGGCGACCATACCCGTCAGCGTCTCGACCGTTCCGCAGCTCTACGCTGCGTTTCAGGTCGCCGACAGCCGCCCGTCGGATGTCATCGAGATCCGTCTTGCGCCGGGGGTTTACTCGCTCGTGAAGAACACCTCCACGTCGGATCCGGGGGATACGTCGAGCCGGACGTCGGGCAGGTTGAAGCTCAAGTATGGCAAGGTGAAGCTCATCGGAGGCGCCAATCGCGGTGCTTCGTTCGATTTCATCATCGACGGCGGATGGTTTGGGAATAACGGCTACACGACGGCGTTCGCGATGGTAGGAGTGGACGGCAGCAGCTTTCGGCCGGAGCTCTACGTCTATGGAGTGCGCTTCGAAAACGCGTGGGGCGCAAGGATGCCACCCATTCAGGTGCTCAATGCTCGTTTTGAAATGTACAATTCTTCCGTTTCCAACACCCGCGTCGACGGCAGCGGCGGCGGCGCGCTGAACGCCAACAGCAATTCGAGCATCACCATTAGTCACTCTTTTTTCCAGTACAACTCGGTGTATTGGGCAGTTCAAGGACACTCGTGTGGCGGCTCCTTCGATAGCGGAGGCGCGCTACAAATCTCGAACTCGAACGCATGGATCGAGAACTCGACCTTCATGGGCGGAATTGCATGCCGCGGCGGCGGCCTGAGTTTCACGGCTTCGTCTTCGTATCGCCTGGTCGTGAATCAATCGTCCTTCATCGACAACGTCGCTCGGACGCTCGGAGGGGGAATCCACATCGGTGGAGTCGCCAGCGGATCTCCCGCCGTGACGCTCAATTTCAACACCATTGCCCACAACGTGGCGGCTCAGCAGCCACCGAACATCGGATTCGGTCAGCCGCAGGCAGGAGGGGGCGTCGCCTTCGACGGGTACACGGGCTCGCTGAGAATGGTCGGCAACCTGGTGGGCAACAACGTCACCGTGTTCCCGCTCGTGAGTGGAGGCGCCGCTCCAGACGGTAAGGACTGCTTTATCAGCGGTGCATTCACGAACTCGCGGGTCGTGAACGGCAATCTCCTGCGTGAGCGGGGCAATTGCACGTTCATCCCGACGGGGCCGCTCGTCGGAACGAGCGCGGCGCCGGTGGATCCCGGCATCGGGGGTTTGGTGGAAGGCACGATCGGCAACGGCAGCTCCGGAACCATCCTGGTGCGACCCGTCGTTCCGGGCAGCCGCGCGCTCGGAGGATTCCAGAGCAATTCGAGCACGAGCTGCTTCGCGACCGACCAGCTCGATATCTTCCGGTCGTTTTCAGCCCCCCCGAGGTGCACGGTCGGCGCCGTCGAATACCCCTTTTAGCGTAGAGCGAGTGCTACCCGTCCGACGCACGGGAAGCGCTTCTCGGTCTCGAGAAGCCGGTTTCTGATCTCCCAGACGCCCGCTCCAGCGCCATCATCTGCCGGGCGTTGAGCCGCGTGCCCCAGCGCTTCCGGAACTGCTGCTGACGCACGAGGTCGCGGCCCCACACCAGGTACGGGCGCTCGCTCACGTAGGAGAACGTGATCGAGTAGCGGTCCGTGGTGATTGGCGCCGACGCCCGGTGCAGGCAGCGGGCCGTGTCACACACGTTGGCCGTGAGGCGTGGGCCGAGGCAGGTGATCCAGCTCGAGGGTGGCACGACACGCTCGAGCTCGGCACCTCGTGCCCTTCCCGCCTTGGCGGAGTCCGGCGCGCTGATGCACTGGAACGGCCCGGTCCCGGCATCGACATCGTTGAGATAGACAATGATCTTGAGGACGTTCTCATCCTCCGGATCCGTGTGAAATCCGCGCGTACCCTTGAGTTCGCCGTTGGCGATCTCGCGCTTGACCGCCAATCCGAAGTAGCCCACAGGCATGCCCATGTACCGCTCGGCCAGGTCGAGCAGCGGTTCCGACAGCAGGAAGAGGAACGGCGAGGGCTCGGCCAGCAGGCGCTCGTCGTCTTGTACGTCACGGAAGTGAGGACCCTCCACGGGCTGTGCCGCCAGCTCGGCGCACAGCCTGTCAGCTGCTGCGACCATTTCCTCGTAGGGAGCGCCGAAGTAACCAAGATGGCGCTGCGCCACACCGTGGGCGCGCAGCTCCTGGCACAGGTCGTCGAGCTCGCCGTTGTCCGGCAGCAAGTCCCGGCACGCGGCTCGGGCCTTGCGGTGGCCATGACGCAGCCAGGCCTCGTACGGCGGGAAGGTGCGGGCACGGCAGTGAAGGCTGAGGGCCAACTTCGAGCCGAGAGTCTCCTTCCAGATAATCGTCATGAGCTCTCCCTGCCGGCTTGGCGCATTCGCGTTCCTCTGAACTAGATGCAAAGCAAAAAGCCCGAGGTACCCGCTACTGATCAGGCCGTTACCCCGAGTGTACCCGAACCTTTCATCCAGCCGCCAGCAGTCCGAACACCAACAACGTGCCTGTCAGCAGCACGTCATCCCTGCGAGCTGAGGATTTCGTACGGCAATCCATACGGTGATGCCTATGCGAGGCAAAAGACCCCACTGCCCCGAAAGACTGCCCGTAACCTGCGTTAACGCGGTTTTCAGTGAAACAGATCCCGAACGCCGGTATCGGCAAGTGGGAAGCAGGCGTCGCTGTCGCCGAGTGTGATGGCGTGAACCGCTTCGCGAACGGCGGCGGCGAGTCGTCGCCACGTACGAGCGGCAAGTCGGTTGGAGCGCTTTCGCCTTCGACCAAGCGGACTCGATGGGAGCGAGGTCGGGCGAGTAGGCGGAAGGAGTTCGACGAGCCAGCAGCTCCCGCGGTTGTGGGGCTCGAACCCCTGACCTCCGCCGGCGGGGCCGGCCCGCAGGTTCGAATCCGCCAGGTCTCGGCAGGAGGCTCCGAAACGTTCCTTTGAACGCTTCGGTCCCGAGTGGGTACCGATGGCGTGTTTCGGTTTTCACGCTCTTTCACGCTGGGCATCGCCCTCGCCATGGTTTCGTCGGCGTCCGTTCGAGCGCTGGCTCAAGAAGGATCTGCCGAAAATCCCGCCGATCCGAACGCGGTCGTGCCGCCGAAGCTCGTCACGTTCGTGAAGGCGACGATCCCCGACGGCGCCGCGCCCGCCGAGCCGGTCGCCGTGCTCACCGAGCTCACGATCGACGAGACCGGCCGCGTGACGAACGCATCCGTCGTCGAATCCGAAAATCCGTCACTCGACGCGGCGGTGCTCGACGCGGTGCTCGCGTTCGTCTTCGAGCCCGCGAAACGCGGCGGCACGCCGATGTCGGTGACGATCCGCTACCGCTACGTCGTCGAGCCCCCGCCGCCGCCGCCACCCGCCGCGGTCGCCGCCGTACCGTCCGTTGCGGCGGCGCCGCCCGCGGCGAAACCTGCGGCGCCCGCAGCGACCAAAGCACCGGCAGGCGACGAGCTCGAAGAGTTCACGGCGACGGCCGAAGTCGACGCGCCTCCTCGCGAGCCGGTTCGCCGCAGTATCGAGGGCGAAGCGCTCACGCGCATTCCGGGTACCGGCGGCGATCCGGTGAAGGCCATCGAGGTGATGCCCGGCGTCGCGCGCACGCAGGGCGGTGATCCGCTGCTGCGCGGCTCGGCGTGGAACGAGAGCAAGACGCTGCTCGACGGCGTTCCCGTGCCGTTCCTCTATCACTTCGGCGGCCTGACGAGCTTCATGCATCCGCGCTTGATCGAGCGCGTCGACGTGTATCCGGGAAACTTCTCGACGCGTTACGGGCGCGTGACGGGCGGCATCGTCGAGGTTCATGCGCGCGACCCGCGCACCGACGCGCTCCACGGGGTTCTCGACCTGAACCTCATCGACAGCTCGCTGCTCGTCGAGGCGCCGATCGGCGACAAGACCGCAGTCGCGGCGGCCGTCCGACGGAGCAACATCGATTTCTTCTTCAACGCGTTCGTGCCCGAGGACGCGTATTCGGTCGTCGCGGCGCCCGTCTATTGGGACTACCAGGCCATGCTCGCGCACCGTTTCGATTCGAAGAACAAGCTGCGCGTCATGGTGTACGGCGGTCACGACTCGGTAGACCTCCTGTTCTCCGATCCCGTCGACGAAGACCCGGCGATCCAGGGGGAGGTCGGCGGGATGATCCAGTTTCATCGACTGCAGGCGTCGCTCCGCTCGCAGTTCTCGCCCACCGTCTCGCAAGACCTCGTGGTGGCGCTCACCGCCATCGACATCGAGCAGCGCTTCGGCGTGCTGTTCCAGGAGATTCAAGGGCCCGAGATGACGGCGCGCGGCGAGTGGAGCTTCGAGCTCTTGCCCGAGCTGCGGCTCACTGCGGGTCTGGATTTCTCCGCCATGTGGGCCGGGGGCAGTTACTACGGCCCGCAGCCCACGCAGAACGAGGGTGCGCCGCGCGACAACGACCCGCTGGCGACGCAGCGCCTGATCGCCGTCGAGGACGACGACATCACGCAGCTTCGGACGGGCGTGTACGTCGATTTCGGAATCCGCCCGGTTCCGAGTCTCTTGCTCGTCCCCGGCGTGCGCGCGGATGTCTACGCCGAAACGGACGACGCGACGCTCGATCCGCGCTTCACCGCGCGCTACGACGTTACGCAAAGCACGGCGCTGAAAGGCGCGATCGGCCTCTACTCGCAGCCGCCCGAGTACTGGCAGACGCTCGCCGTGATCGGCAATCCCGACCTCGAGCCCTACCGCGCCACGCAAACGAGCCTCGGCGTCGAGCAACGCTTCGGACCGCTGAAGCTCGGCGTCGAGGGGTTCTACAAATGGCTCGAAAATCGCGTCGTTTCGACGCCCACGGGCGGGCCGCCGCGCTACGTGAACGACGGGGAAGGGCGCATCGTCGGCGGCGAGCTCTCGGCCGAGTTCAATCCGGAGGCCGGCACGTTCGGCTACCTCGGGTACACGCTCTCGAGGAGCGAACGGCGTGACCTCGACGGCGAGTGGCGGCCGTTCGATCAAGACCAGACGCACATCTTGTCCCTCGCGGCCGGGCACGAGCTCGGTGCCGGCTGGAACGTCGGCGCACGGTTTCGTTACGTCACCGGCAACCCGACGACGCCCGTCGTCGGCAGCGTGTACGACGCGCGCAACGGCGTTTACGTGCCGCTCTACGGGGCGGTCAACTCCGAGCGTAACCCGGCGTTCCATCAACTCGACGTGCGCGTCGAGAAACGGTTCCGCGTCGGACCCGGAAGCATCGCGCTCTATCTCGACCTTCAGAACGCCTACAACGCGACCAATCAAGAGGGCATTCGCTACAGCTACGACTACCGCCAACAGGAGCCCATCTCGGGGCTCCCCATCCTGCCGAACCTCGGCGTCCGAGGAGAGCTATGACCCGCCGTGCATCGATCCGCTTCGCGTCGAACGTCGCTTCGACTCTCGTTCCCTTCGCCTTCTTGCTCGCGAGCGCGGGTTGCGACGACGCCCTCACGCGCGTCGATCTCGTCGCGAATCTCCGCGTTCTCGGCGCGCGGGTCGAGGTGGAGGGTGAGCCCGGGCGCGCTTCCCCGGCGCCGGGCGAAGCGGCGGCCGTGCGCTGGCTCGCCGCCGATCGACACCCGGAGCCGGAGCTCGGTTGGGCGTTCGCAGTATGCGCGGCTGCTCCGTCCGGAAGCAGCTTACCCGCGTGCGCCGGCGAGCCGTTCGCGACGGCGACGGCCGACGTTCCGGTGATCGGAGAGCCGCGCGTCGAGTTCGTGGTGCCCGAAGACGTCGAAAGCGAAGCGCTCGCCGTGTTCGGCGTCGTGTGCCCGGGCTCCGAGCCGCTCTTCGACGGCGAAGAGTTCGACTGCCGCGGACCGGGCGGAAGGCTCGTGAGCCTCGACTTCTTGCTCGAGGGCGCGGAGGTTACGAACGGAAATCCCGTCCTAGCACCCGACGCCTTGAAGCTCGACGAAATGAGCCTTCCCGAGGGGCTCGACTGCGCGGCGCTGCCGACGGTTTCGCGCTCGAGCTCGCACACCCTCGAGCTCGTTCTCGCCGAGAGTGATCGCGAGGAGCTCGCGCAGGAGTCGAGCGTCGATCCGCCGCGCGAGGAGCTCCAGGTCTCGCATTTCACGACCGCCGGCAGCCTCGAGCGCGCGTTCACGGTGTTCGAGCCGGACGACACGAGCCTCGTCGCGCGCGTCACCTGGAGGGCTCCGAGCGAGGTGCCGCTCGACGGCTTCGCGCGCCTCTTCTTCGTCGTGCGCGATCTGCGCGGAGGCTCGGACTGGATCGAACGCGCCGTTTGCATCGAATGACGAAAGGAAAAAATACACAATGGATCTGGTGACACGTATGAGCTCCATCGCCGACTTCGGCGCGCGCTGGGTGCTCTGGTTCTTGTTCGCGCTTTCGGTGATCGCCATTGCGATCATCATCGAGCGCGCCGTGCTCTTTTTCTCGTCGCGTGACGACGTCACGCGCTTGCGCCGCGAGCTCCGGCGCCTGCTCGACGCGGGTGACGAAAAGAAGGCGCTCACGCGGCTCGAGGCGTCGCCGAGCTACGAAGCGCGCGTCGCCATCGCGGGCCTCGAGGGCGGGGACGCGAAGACGGCCGAGGAACGCATGCTGGGCGAACGCGAGCTCGCGCGGCTCTCGCTCGAACGCCGTCTCGCGATCCTCGGAACGCTCGGCAACAACGCGCCGTTCATCGGGCTCCTCGGCACCGTCATCGGCATCGTGCGGGCGTTTCGCGCGCTCGAAGCCTCGCAGGCGCAGGTGTCGGCGGGTCTCATGGCCGAAATCGGCGAAGCGTTGATCGCCACGGCGGTCGGCCTGCTCGTCGCGCTGCCCGCCGTCGCTGCGTTCAACGCCTTCCAGCGCGTGGTGCGTTCGCGCGTCGGACAGATGGACGTGATGCGTCACGAGGTTCTTTCCTACGTTCGCCGCGACGCGGCCGCTTCGGCGGCCGAGTAAGGAGACCGAGCATGGCCGCCCAGAACGACGCCAATTCCGAAGAGATGATCTCCGGCATCAACGTGACGCCGCTGGTCGACGTGGTCCTCGTGCTCTTGGTCGTCCTCATGGTGACGGCGACCTACCTCGCGGCGAGAACGATCCCCGTGGACCTGCCGAAGGGGGCCACGGGCGAGCCGACGGGAGTCACCCTCGCCATCACCGTCGATCGCGACGGCCGGACGTTCCTCGACGGTGCCGGCATCGCGGACGACGCGCTCCGGCAGAAGATCAAGATTGCCCGCGCGGCCGATCCCGAGGTCCGCGCCGTGATCGCCGCCGACCGCGACTCGCGTCACAAGAGCGTCGTCAAGGTGATCGACCTCTTGCGTCAGGAGCGGGTGAATCGTTTCGCCATCAACGTCGAGTCGAGCGAGCTCGAAGCGGCCGGGCGATGAGAGAACGTCGCATGGCACGCTTTCTCGCGCTCGCGTTCGCGGCGAGCGGCATTTTGCACGGGGTCGCGTACGCGTCGCTCGGGTTCGCGCCGCAACGAAGTCCTGCGAAGCTGCCCGCTGCGAGCGTCGCCTTCGAGGTGCGGCAAGCCGAACCGTTCGAAACCAAGCCCGAGCCGCCGAAGCCCGCGCCGGACGAGCCGAAGCCCGTCGAGCGCCGAGCGGCCGCTGCCGTGGCGGCCCCCAAGCCCGCGGCAGCGCCCGAGCCGGCTCGGGCGCCGGTCGATCTCAGCGGCGTCACGCTGACGAACGCCGACGGCGCCGGGGACTTCGCGATGCCGGCCGGCGACGGTAGCGAGCGCACCGGCCCGCTCGGCCCGCTCGGGCCGAAGCCGGTCGCTAGCGCTGCTCTGCCCGCCGCCGCCGTCCCGGTCGCCGCCGCGCCCGGGCTCTCCGAGCTCGTCGCCTCGAAGGACCTCTCCGAACGACCACGGCCTCCGTCGCTGGACGGCGCGCTCCGCTCCCTGTACCCGGAGGAGGCGCGGCGCCGGGCCATCTCGGGGAACGCTTCGCTACGCGTGCGAATCGGTTCGGACGGCCGGGTAAAGCAGGCCTCGACGATGACCGAATCGTTCGCGGGATTCGGGGATGCCTGCCGAAAAGCAGTGCTCGGCTCGCGTTGGACGGCGCCCCGCGATCGCGACGGGCGTGCAGTCCAAACCGAGGTCCGCTACACGTGCGTCTTCGTCGTCGACTGATGGTGCGAAGCGTCCTCGGGTGCATGGTGATCGCCCTGGCGATCACGTGGAGCGCTCCGTGCGCCGCCGAGGACACGTCTGCGCCCGATTCCGGCGTCGCTCCGGCGTCCGACGCGCTGCCTGTCACGATCAAGCTCGTCTCGACACCGATCCAAGCGGAGGCGATTCGCGGAGCGATCGAAAACGAGCTCAGAGTTCCCGTGCGCGTCGACGACGTCCCCTCCGACGAAAGTCTGGCCGTCACCGTAAAGTGGCGGCGCGCGACGGTGAGCTACCGCTCGAAACAAGGTGAAGCGACGACGCGGTCGCTCGACCTGCCCGGAAACGCGGCGCAAGCCGTGGAAGTCATCGCCCTGCTCGCGGGCAACCTCGCCCGCGACGAAGCAAGTGAGCTCTTGGCTCGCCTCGCTCCGCCGCCGGCGCCGGAGCCCGAACCCGCGCCCCCTGACGCGCAGACGGCGACGGAAACCCCGCCGCCTCCGGAGAGCCCTGCCCCCGTCGAAGCGGAGACGAAGCCGGAGCCTGCTCCCAAGGTCGCGGCGAAGCAGGCGGCGGCGCCGCCGAAAGGCGGTCTCATCCGCGGCAATCCGACCGCGTTGAACCTCACGCTTTGGCACCCGCTGACGCTGCTCGAGAAGACGGAGCGGCGCGCGCTCGGAGGCGAGCTCGGTCTCGCTTACAGTCGTGTCGGCGCCATCGAGGGAGTCGGGTTCACGGGGGGCTATCTGCGCGTCGAGCAAGACGTGCGGGGCGCGATCGGAAGTTTCGGTCTTACCCGCGTGGACGGCGACATCATCGGTTTTCAGTGGGCAGGATTGTTCACCGAGGGGCACGGCAAGCTCCGCGGCGCGGAGATCGCGAACTTCGCGTCGCTTCGCTGGGGCAACGTCGAGGGAGCGCAGGCCGGCGGGCTCTTCAGCCTCGCAAAGAACGTGACCGGTGGGCAGTTGTCTGCCGGCGCGGCCTTCGCGGACGACATTCTCGGCGGTCAGATCGCCCTCGTCGCCGTGGCGCGCGACGTGAGGGGCGGACAAATCAATCTCGTCGGCGTTACGCGCGATCTGGAGGGCGGCCAGCTCGTTCTCGTGAACGTCGCGCGCGACGTCGACGGCGGCCAGCTCGGTCTCGTGAACGTCGCGCGGCAGGTCGACGTGCAGCTCGGCCTCGTGAACGTCGCCGAACGCGTCGACGGCGCCGCGCTCGGGCTCGCGAGCATCGCGGGAAACGGCTACGTGCAGCCGACGGTGTACACGCTCCTGGCCGACACCGACTCGTTCAACGCGGGCATGAAGTTCGTAGCCGGCTTTACCTATTCGTTGCTCTCCGCCGGCATGGCGCGCGACGCGAACGGCGAGTCGCACCTGCGCGCGGAGGGGGGCGGCGGTCTCCACTGGGAGCCTCTGGCGTTTCGGAACGCACCGGTCGTCGACCGTGTCGCGCTCGAGCTCGGCGGCCACGTGAGCCACACCTGGCTCCCCGCGGGCGAGCAGGACTTCCTGCACTACCGAGGCACGGTCAACCTGCGCACCTTCGGGCTCCTGTGGCTGTCGGTTGGCTACGATGTAAGTCACGACCTCTCGCCGTTCGGCGAGAGCTTCGCGAAGGCTCCCTACTTCGGGCTGAGCCTTTTCTAGCGCTTGGAGCCCCGCCTGTAATCGACTGAAACCATTGCTTAATCGGAGGCTTTGAACGGATTCGTGTCGCGCGGGAACCGAAAGGTTACACCGTGTCCGAGCTCTTGACCCTGACGCGCTCGCCGCTCGCCGACTCTCGGGACGACACCGAATCGCTGCTCGCGCGACTCGGGCGCGGAGATCCGAACGCGGTCGGCGAGGTGTACGACCAGCATCACGCGGCGGTCCGAGCGTTCGCCAAGCGTCTCGTCGGTGACGCGAGCGCGGCCGAGGATCTCGTGCACGACGTGTTCGTGGCCCTGCCGAAGGCCATCGCGGGGTATCGCGGCGACTCGGCGCTGCGCACCTTCCTCATCGGCATCGCAGTCAATCATGCGCGCCACCACGTGCGCTCGGCGGCGCGACGGCGCAACGCGTTCGAGAAGCTCGGGCGGGAGCTCTCGGTGCCGCCCGCGGATCCGGAACGAGACGCCCGCCGCCGGGAGCTCGCGCGGCTCTTGGCCCGCGCGCTCGACGAGCTGCCGCTCGATCAGCGGGTCGCCTTCGTTCTGTGCGAGGTCGAAGAGCGAACGTCGCGAGAAGCCGCCGAGATCGTCGGGGTTCCCGAAGCAACCGTGCGAACGCGGCTGTTTCATGCCAAAAAGAAGCTTCGCGTGCTGCTCGAAGCGGAGGCCGGCCGATGAAGGATCTGCTCGACGAAGCAGTCGGCGCGCTCCGCGAAGAGGGCACCTCGGACGACGCCGCCCACCGCTTTACGCGCGCGCGGGTCATGGCGAGCCTCCATCAAGGCACGGTGAAGCGCCGGACGCGCCTCGCGTTCATCCTCCCCATCGCGGCGACCTTCCTCGCGACTTCGGCGTGGGGCGTGTCGAGCGGGCGAGCGCGTGTCTGGGTCGAAGACATTCGAACGGCGATCGGATTTTCGACGAGCCAGAAGGCGCCCGCACAGGCTCCCGCCAAGGTTGCGAAGCGCGCCGCACATGCTCCGGAAGCCGCGCCCGCTCCCGCGGCCCCGCCGCCGCCGATCGCGCCGGTCGTGGAAGAGCCGCCGGCGCCCGTCGCCGAAGAAGCGCCGAAAGCCGCGCCCGAGGCCGCGGTGGCTCAGGCTTCGGCCGCTCCCGACGCGGGCCTCGATGCGGAGCTCGAGCTCTACCGATCGGCGCATCGCGCGCACTTCGGCGGAGGCGATCCCGCCGGGGCGCTCGCAGCGTGGGACGCATACCTGAAGAAGGCGCCGAAGGGCCGCTTCGCGCTCGAGGCCCGCTACAATCGGGCTCTCTGCCTCGTCCGTCTCGATCGCAAGGCGGAAGCCCGCGCCGCACTCGAGCCTTTCGCCAAGGGTTCGTTCGGCGGCTACCGAAAGCGTGAAGCTCTGGACCTTCTCGAAGCGCTCGGTCGCTGAAATCGCGATATGCTCGGGTCCGAGCACCCGTGAACCAGCACAAGGGCATCATTCTCGCCGGGGGAAGTGGGACCAGGCTGCACCCGATCACGCGCGCCGTGTCGAAGCAGCTCCTGCCCATCTACGACAAGCCGATGATCTACTACCCGCTCTCGGTGCTCATGCTGAGCGGCATTCGCGAGATCCTCGTGATCTCGACGCCGCAGGACCTTCCCCTGTTCGAACGGCTGCTCGGGAGCGGCGCCGAGCTCGGGCTCTCGTTGCACTACGCCGTGCAGAAAGAGCCGAAGGGGCTCGCCGAAGCGTTTCTCGTCGGCGAGTCGTTCCTCGGCAAGAGTCCAGCGAGTCTGATTCTCGGCGACAACATCTTCTTCGGCCACGGTTTGCAGGACATCCTGCGCGACGCGAAGAAGACGACCGACGGCTGCGTCCTCTTCGGCTGCCGCGTCGAAGATCCCGAGCGTTACGGTGTCGCGAAGCTCGACGCGGCGGGTAGGGTGCTCTCGATCGAAGAGAAGCCGAAGCATCCGCAATCGCAGATCGCCGTGACCGGCCTCTATTTCTACGACCAGCAAGTGGTCGACATCGCGAAGACGCTCACGCCGTCCGCGCGCGGCGAGCTCGAGATCACCGACCTCAACAACGTGTACGTGAAGCGCGGCCAGGCGCGCATCGAGCTCCTCACGCGGGGGATGGCGTGGCTCGACACGGGTACCCCGGAGAGCCTGCTCAAAGCGGCCCAGTTCGTGCACGTGATCGAGAGCCGGCAAGGCATGCACATCGCCTGCCTCGAGGAGATCGCGTTTCGCATGGGCTACATCGGCGCGGCGGAGCTCGAAGCGCTCGCGGCGCCGCTCGCGAAGAGCGAATACGGCGCTTACCTCCGCTCCGTGCTCGACGAGGCGCGCTGACATGGCCGAAACGTCCACGCCGAATCGCCCGCTACCACGGACGCCGCGCGCCCTGCTCGTGACGGGCGGCGCGGGGTTCATCGGCTCTGCCTTCGTACGAGGCTTGTTCGGCTCGCTCGG
>DASUTR010000797.1:0-2211 GCA_036374535.1 Polyangiaceae bacterium | reverse complement strand
CAAGGAGGTCGCGGTGAGCTCGCGCACGGGAGCTCGCGCCTGGCATACGCGCACGCGGCGGCGGCTGCCGGCGCCCTCCCCGGGCGTCGAGAGTAAGCAGAGTGTCGGTGACCATCGCTGCCGGCTCGTTCGGGAAGCCGCGATGGAGCTGCTCCAGAAGCGGCGCCGCCATCTCGGCCGCTACCTCCGCCAGCACGAGGGCGGTTTCGGCGAAGACGAGGCGCTCGTTCAGCTGCTCTTGGTTTCGCCCGAGACCGGGTTCCTCTCCGTCGCGAAAGCTCCGCTTCCTTTCCGAGAGCAGCACGTGATCTCCTGCTTTCCCGGCGGCGAGGTTCCGCTTGCCGTCGACAAGCAGGCGCCGAGCCGCGCGTTCACCAAGCTGGTCGAGGCGGAACTGCGGCTCGGTCGCCGCATCGGCGCGCGCGACACGTGCGTCGATCTGGGGGCGTCTCCCGGAAGCTGGACGTACGTGGCGGCGCAGCGCGGCGCGAAGGTCACCGCCGTGGATCGCGCCGATTTGCGCGACGATCTCATGCGGCACCGAAACGTGCGCTTCGAGCGGGGGGATGCGTTTCGCTTCGTGCCTGCGTCACCGGTCGATTGGCTGCTCTGCGACGTCATCGCCAGCGCGGAACGCTCCGCGGAGCTCCTGCTCGAGTGGTTGCGGCGAAAGTGGTGCCGGCACTTCGTCGTCACGTTGAAGGTCGACCACCTCGGTAGCGGCGCCGTTCTCGCACGGCTGAAGCGCGAGCTGCCGGACCTGACGAGCGAGCTTCGTTTGCTGCGGCTGTGCGCCAACAAGAAGGAAGTCTGCGCGTTCGGCACGATCGCGTAGCGCGAAGGCTCGGTCGGATACGGCGTCACCTGCGTCCGAACAGGTTCCTCCCCAGCCGTGATAGAAGCCGGCGTGGCCGAAACTCCTCCGCTCTACGCGTGTCTGCCCCCGCCCGACTCCGGCGCGGACGAGGCGCTCGAAGGGTTTTTGCGCTACGTCGAAACGCTCGGGCTAACGCTCTATCCACATCAGGAAGAAGCGATCCTCGCGCTGATGAGCGGCACGCACGTCATCGTGCACACGCCGACGGGGTCCGGAAAATCGCTCATCGCGGCCGCGGTGCACTTCAAGGCGCTCGCGGAGGGGCGGCGCTCGTTTTACACGTGCCCGATCAAGGCGCTCGTGAGCGAGAAATTCTTCGCGCTCTGTCGTGAGCTCGGACCTTCGAACGTCGGCATGATGACGGGCGACGCGACGGTGAATCGCGACGCGAGCGTGATTTGCTGCACGGCGGAGATTCTCGCCAACATGGCGCTGCGCGACGGCGACGACGCGGACGTCGACTACGTCGTGATGGACGAGTTTCACTACTTCTCGGACCGCGAGCGCGGCGTCGCGTGGCAGGTTCCGCTCCTCACGCTGCCGCACGCGCGCTTCGTCTTGATGAGCGCGACGCTCGGCGACGTGAGCGCGTTCGAATCGCTGCTCGAGCGCCAGACGGGCGTCGGCGTCACGACGGTGCGCTCGGGTACGCGCCCCGTCCCGCTCGAGTTCGCGTACGAAGAGAAGCTCCTTCAGGACGCGACGCACTCGCTCGTCGAGCGCGGGCGCGCGCCGGTCTACGTCGTCAACTTCACGCAACGCGGCGCTGCCGAAGCGGCGCAGAACCTCTTGAGCCTGGACTACTGCACGAAGGACGAGAAGAAGACGCTCGCCGAGTCGCTGCGCGGCGAGAGCTTTCGGAGCCCGCTCGGCAAGGACATTCAACGCCTGTTGCGGCACGGCATCGGTCTGCACCATGCGGGCCTGTTGCCCCGTTACCGGCTCTTGGTCGAAAAGCTCGCGCAGCGCGGCTTGCTCAAGGTCATCTGCGGCACCGACACGCTCGGCGTCGGCGTGAACGTGCCCATCCGCACGGTGCTCTTCACGAAGCTCTGCAAGTACGACGGCGAGAAGGTGCGTTTGCTGGGCGTGCGCGACTTCCAGCAGATCGCGGGGCGCGCCGGGCGCAAAGGGTTCGACGAGCAGGGCTACGTGGTCGCCCTGGCGCCCGAACACGTGGTCGAGAACATCAGGCTCGAGGCGAAGGCAGCGCAGCGGAAGGGCAAGTTCCAGCGCAAAAAGCCGCCCGACTGGGGCTACGTCGCGTGGGACAAGGCGGTCTTCGAGCGACTCACGACGGGCGAGCCCGAACCTCTCGTCTCACGCTTCGAAGT
>DASUTR010000796.1:0-9075 GCA_036374535.1 Polyangiaceae bacterium | reverse complement strand
ATGACGGCGGAGTTGTCGAGCAGCGTGCCGGCGCCTTCAGCCGTGCGCTTCATCTTGTCGAGCAAATACGCGTAGTGGGAGATGTGCCATTGCAGGCAAATGCTCACGGGGATTTGCCCGCGGTTCTCCTGGTCGCCGTTGTGGCCGCACTCGTGCAAATCGGCGCGCACCGGCGTCCCGAGCATTTCCGTGATCGGGTAGACGTTCATGTGGGATTGAAAGCACGTGATCTGGAGCGTCGCGACGCGCGTGAGGTCGCACACGAACGCCATGTGAATCAAATCCGCGAGGAGGCGCGCGCGTGCGTGCTCGTCGGAGTAGCCGGTGTTCGTGGCGATGGTGTCGGAGCCGGAACCGGCGTTGTTCATGCCGACGGCGGGATCGGCGGCCGGTTCGGCCGGTCGCTGGCAGGCGCCGCCGCTCGTGGGCGTGGACGCGATACGGTTTTCGAGCTCGCGGATCTCGTCGAAGTGACGCTCGAGGCGCTGGCGATCCGCCGCGCCGACTTTGCCGAGGATGGCGGCGCGCTTGTCGGTGATGAGCGAGAGCACGCTCTGCCGCGCGCGCTTCTCGAAATCGTGGCGCGCCTGCTCGGCGTCGCCCATCGGCGTGAAGCCGTCGAAGAGCGAGCGGTACACGATGAGCGGGCTCGTCTGCGCTTCGACGGGATCGCCGTCACCGGTGTACGAGATGTACTGGCGGCCGGCGAAGCTCGAGCCGGAGAGGTACCAGACGGGTTGCGCGCGCACGACGAGCGACTCGAGCGCGCTCCCGCGGTTCGTCCGGGCGACGATTTGATCCGACGTGGCGCTGCGGCACGTAAAGCTCGGGCTTTGCGAGCGGGTGCCGCAGAGGAGCGGGCCGCATCCGCCGCCGTGGAAGTCGCGAAACGCGCCCCCCGCGGGGACGGCGCTCGCTTCGGTCGAGCTCGCGCTGAACGGGATGGCGAGCCCCGAGACGAGGCTGAAGTCGCCCATCAACCCGAGCGTTTCGAGCGGAACGAGCGGCGTCGTGACAGTGTACGTCGCGCCCGTCTCCGGCGGCACGATGAAGTGGCCGCCTTCTTGGATGCGCACGCCGCCGACCTGCGAGCGGTCTTCTTCCCACGAGTCGCCGCCGAGGGCTTGGCCCGCGAAGACGATGGCGTAGCGGAGCGGCATGCCGCCGGACGCCGCGAGCGCCGTGCCGTGGTCGTTCAGCATGCAGTCGAGCACGGGGAGCGAGACGCCGACGCCGCCGAGTCCGCGGAGTAGCGTGCGTCGCGAGAGGCGAAACCGTTTCGAGCTCTGCGTCATTCGGGCGGCTCCTCGCGGCGAAGGGCGAAGCGGTCGCTCGCGACGAAGTCGAGCAAGAGCGCCTTCGCGTCGTAGTTTTGCGAGCGGAACGCCGCGGCGAGCTCCGTGACGACGCCCGCTTCTTCGGGTTTGACGGCACGCCCGAGGGCGTAGCGCACGACGTGCTCGACGAAGCACTGCTCGACCTCGCCCGTGTCGACGAGCAGGCGCCCGAGCTCGCCGGGTCCGTTGAACGGCGCGACGTCGGGGAGCTCCCCGTCACCCGAAATGGCGCAGTCTTCGTGCCCGTCGTCGTGCGTGCGGAAGCGTCCGGCGACGTCGTACGCTTCGAGCCCGAACCCGATGCTGTCGAGCTGGTAGTGGCAGCCCTCGCAGCTCGAGCTCGCTTCGCGGTGCGCGGCGTAGCGATCCACCTTGCACTCCGAGTCGGGAGATTCCGGCGCTTGATCGACGTTGACGTTCGCAGGCGCGGGCTCGACGGTGTTACAGAGCAGGCGCGTCTGCACGAAAATGCCGCGCTGAGTCGGGCTCGTATCGCTGAACTTGCTGAACGCTGCGAGCACGCTGCCGTGCGAGAGGATTCCGCCGCGACCGCTCGAACCGTACGGCACCCAGCCTTCGCCGCCGGCCGGCGCGGGGAGCCCGTAGTGCTCGGCGAGCGAAGCGTCGAGGTACGTGTCGGGGGACGTGAAGAGCGAGAGGTAGCCGTCCGTGCCGTCGAACACGGCGCGGTCGATGAGGCGCGAGGTTTCTTCGTCGAACGATGCGATGAGGGCGGGCGTTCCCGGGATGGCTCGATAGCCGAGCCACATCGCGTGGAAGCGATGAATCGCGTTCCTCGCGCGGTCGTCGGCGAGCAGGCGCTCGGCCTGCGCGCGGCGCGCGGCGCCGTTCGCGAGGTCGCCCGCTTCCGCGGCGTCGAGCAGCGCGTCGTCCGGGTTTCGACCCCAGAGGAGGAACGAGAGCCGCGTCGCGATTTCGTTGCCGCCGAGCGCGAAGGTGCCGGCTTCCGACGCCGGAGAGCCCACCTCGATGCGGTAGAGAAACTCGGGATCCTGCAGCATGCTCCGGATCACGAGCGAGACACCGGTGTAGAAATCGTTCTCGACGTACGGGTTGTCTTCGGTCGCGAAGGCTTGCAGCGCGAGGTACGGCGTGACCTCGGCGGTCGTGAGCGTGCGGCGGAACAGGCGACGCCCGAGGGTTTGGATGGTTTGCGTGAAGCACGCCGTGTCACCCGCGTCCGCCGGAGTGCACGGCACGTTTCGGGTGCGGTGCGTCGCGTCGACGGCGCGCGTCGACACGTCGTCGGCGAACGCTTCGAGTGAATCGACGAGCGCTCGCGAGGCGCGCTGGAGCGTGTAGTCGTTGTCGAACGGCGAGAATTCGTCTTCGGCGAGGAACCGCGACGCGGGCGCGGTGTCGTCGCCGAGGGCGTCACGTACGGTGTCGTCGAGCTCGGAGCGGGTCAGCCGCCGCACCTTGCTTCCGAGCGCGTTCGGCGTCGTGCCTCCTCCCCCCGATCCCGAAACCCCCGAAGTGCCGCCTTTCCCTGGATTTCCCGAGGATCCTGCGGTTCCTGCGGAGCTTCCGCCCGCGCCTGCCGTCCCGGCGCTGCCACCGGCGCCGGCGTTCTCACCGTCGATGGCGCCGCTACAAGCGGTCGTCGCGACCAGCGCGGCGACCGTCAAGAACGGCCGGGAACGGAGCTTCTGTGAGGGAGCGCCGCCCATCGTCAGATGGTCGCGCACGTGCGGGGACTTGGCGAGCGCTTTCGACACACGCGCGTCCGATTTATCGCACCTTGTACGCGCCGCGGCGCGGCGTATGGTTCCCTCGTCATGAACGTTCGACTCATCAAAGAGCTCCGCTTCGAAGCGGCGCATCGGCTGCCCCATGTTCCCGCTGGTCACAAATGCGCGCGGCTTCATGGGCACAGCTTCAAGGTCGAGCTCGCGGTGCGCGGACCGGTGAACGAGAAGACCGGTTGGTTCATCGACTACGGTGAGCTCGACGCGCTCTGGCAACCGATTCACGACAAGCTCGATCACAACTACATGAACGAGGTCCCCGGCCTCGAAAATCCGACGAGCGAGAATCTCGCGCGCTGGCTCTGGGACCGACTGAAGCCCGGGCTTCCCGAGCTCGAACGCGTGATCGTCCACGAGACGTGCGACGCGCGCTGCGAGTACGAAGGCGATTAGTCGTGTGGGTCGGCGGGGCCCGAACCCCGCCTCCAACTCGGGGCGCGGGCGATCGCCGTGTCCGAGGAGGGGTCCTGCGCGCGAATCCAAAGTTATCGTTCGAGATAATTTTGGATACCGTTTCGAGTGGGCCGGGGAGCGAGCGAGGAAGCAGCGTGGAGGAATGTCCCTCGCGAGGGAGTCCGAGCGACGATTTCGCGACGGTTTCGTGAAGCGGAGTAACGTGCGGGGCGATGGAACTCGACGCCGGGTCACTCGTGACGAGCATGATCGTCTCCTCGGTAGGGTTCGTGCTGCTCGCCTACGGTCGCAAGATGGCGCGGCTGCCACACGTGGCCGTGGGCGCCGTCTTGTTGGTCTTTCCCTACTTCGTCGCGAGCATTTTCGCGATGCTCGCGATTGCACTCGCGCTGTGCCTCGTCCTCTGGTTTGCGGTTCAGCGCGGCTACTGAATTTCTCGCCGTGCTTTCTTTGCACCACGCCGACCTTCGTGCTCTATGAAGAAGCGCGATGCCGGTGCATCCCACGTCGCTCGATCGCGGAATTCAACTCGGGTTCATCGTCGCCCACCGCATGCTGCGCGCGTATTGGGCGGTGCGCCGGCCCCAGACGCGCGGTTCGCTCTTGGCGGTTTGGAACGCGGGGGAGCTCTTGATCGTGAAAAACTCGTACCGGCGCGAGCACACGCTGCCCGGCGGCTATCGCCGTCCGGGTGAGACGGCCGAGGAAGCGGCTGCGCGCGAGCTCGCCGAGGAGTGCAGCATTTACATCGATCCGGCGCGGATTCGAGCGGCGTACCACGCCGTGCATCCCTTCGAATTTCGCAAGGACGACGTGACCATCGTCGAAGCCGAGATCGAGACCCGCCCCGCGACGATCGGCATCGATCATCGCGAGGTGACGTGGGCCGGTTTCAAGGCGCCCGAGGAGATCCTGCGCATGAACATCGTGCCGCACCTGCGCGAGTACATCGAGCAGCGGCAGCAGCGAACGTAAGGCCCGCGCTCAGCCGCCGGGAAGGAGGTTGCTGCACAGGCTCGCGTGCGCGCCGCGCGCCTCGCCGCCCGCGTACTGAACCTCGCAGGGGATGGGCGCGGCGAGCGACTTCGCGAGGTCGAGCGGCAGCGGGCCGTCCCATTCGCGCGGTCCGTCGAAGCGGACGCGAATGACGCCCTTGGGATCGATGAACCACGTTTCGGGAAAGAGCTTCGTGCCGAACTTGTCGCGCACGACGCTCGACTCCGAATCGACGAGGACGATGAAGGGGATCTCGCTTCCGCCGAGCACCGACTTCAGCGTATCGCGGGCGTCGGCGGCGCTTTCGTCGGTCGTGATGGTGACGAACGCGATGTCCTTGTGCGGGCGCACCGCCTTCGCGAGGGTCGCGAGGGAGGGCATCTCTTCGAGGCAGGGCCGGCAGGTCTTCGTCCAGAAATTCAAGATCACCGATTTCCCGCGGAAGCTCGCGAGCGACACCTTCTTGCCGTCGAGATCGGGGAGCTCGAAATCCGGCGCCAGGCGATTGCGGCCTGCGTAGTCCGGGCGGAGCGAGCAGAGGGCGGTGCAGCTCCGGCGGGTCTCGCCGTCTTGCGCCGTCGCGACGAAGCCGTACACGGCAAAGCCGGCGAGCGTGGCGACGATGACCTGGCCGATGCCCAGTTGCATGCGGGGAGTTCTATACCAAATCCCGCGCGGGTTGCCGCCCGCGAGATTTCGCGGGAAGAATTCGGCCCCATGAGCCGCATCGAGCATCGTTTGCTGACGAACGTCGCGCGCGCGAGCGCCGACTTCGGCTTGCTCGAGCCGAACGACCGCGTGCTCGTGGCGGTGAGCGGCGGCAAGGATTCGCACGCGCTGCTCTACTTGTTGCGTGAGATCGCGAAGAAGACGCCGTTCCGGTTCTCGTTCTTCGCGCTGAACGTCGATCAGGGCCACCCCGGTTTTCCGAAACGGGTGTTGCCCGACTACTTCGAGCGCGAGGGCTTCGAGTACCGCGTCATCGAGGAGGACACGTATTCGGTCGTCAAAGAGAAGATCCCCGCCGGAAAGACGACTTGCTCGCTCTGCTCGCGGCTGCGCCGCGGGATCCTTTACACCGCCGCGCGCGAGATGGGCGCGACGAAGATCGCGCTCGGTCATCATCGCGACGACGTGATCGAGACGTTGCTCTTGAATCTCTTCTACTCCGGTCAGCTGAAGGCGATGCCGCCGAAGCTCCGCGCCGACGACGGCGTGAACGTCGTCATCCGCCCGCTCGTCTATGCGGCGGAGGCGGACATCGCCGTCTTCGCCGAGGAGCGCGCGTTTCCGATCATTCCCTGCGATCTCTGCGGGTCGCAAGAGAACCTGAAGCGCAAGCGCATCAAGGAGCTCGTCGCGTCGCTCGAAGCCGAAAACGCCGACGTACGGCGGAGCCTGTTCGCCGCGCTCGCGAACGTGCGCCCGACGCACCTTTTCGATACGAAGCTTCGCGCGGCGAACGGCGCGGACGAAGCGAGCGAGGGCGAAGACGTCGTCGAACGCCTGCTTTCGCTCGTGCCCGCCGATCGACTGCGCGCCTAGAGTCTCGCGCCTACGCGCGCGCGATCGTGAGCCGTCTCAGCTTCGCGTGTTCCGGCGCGACCGGCATGACGGCGGTCGCGTAGCCCTCGCCGTCGGGGGCGTGGCCGAGCTCCGCGAACGCTTTCTTGAAATCCGCGAAACGCCCGCCGGCCCGCGTCGCCTTCGCGAGCGCGACGCCTTCGGCGAAGCCGCCTTGCGCGAGGACCCACTCGACCCACGCCCAGCGCGCGCTCGTGGCGCGGACGTCCGCGCGGCCCTTGAGCCCGTGGCGCAGCCGCTCCATGCGGGATTCGACGACGCGCATGCCGGCAAATGGCATGCGATCGAGCGGCGTGTTGCGCTTCGAACAAAAGGGCGCGACGCCGAGCGCGATCGGTAGGATGCGCGACAGCTCGCCGACGAAACGCGAGCATTCGTCGATGTCGTCGTCGGTCTCGCCGGGCAACCCGATCATCAAGTAGAGCTTCACGCGGTCCATGCCGTGCTTCTTCGCGCGCTCGGCACCGGCGACGTAGTGCTCTTCGCGCCCGCGGCGCTCGATGAGGCCGCGCAGCCGCTCGCTCGGTCCGTCGAGCGCCGTCGTGAGCGTGCGGTAGCCGACGCGCCGGAGCGCCCCGACGAACTCGTCCTTCAGTCGATCGGGGCGCAAGCTCGAAATGCCGACCTCACAGCCTCGATCGGCGAGCGCGTTCAAGATGTCGACGATGCGCGGGTGGTCGCTCACCGCCGCGCCGACGAGCCCCACACGCCGCACGTCGGGCGGGATGCGCTCGAGCACGACCTCTTTCGGCACGAGGCGCATGCCGCCGTTCGTCGAACGGCGCATCACGCAGTAGGTGCAGCCGCGCGAACAGCCGCGCTCCGGCTCGACGAGAAACATGTTGGAGAGCTCGGTGTGCGGCGTGCGAATCACGCTGTACGCGGGCAACGACGCGTCGTCCGCCGCCGCGGGGCGCGGAGGCGTCTCGCCGTGGAGCGCGGGGACGTAGACGTGCTCGAGCTTCGCGAGCGCCTCGAGCGCGTCGCGGCGGGAGCGCGCGGCCACGATGATTTCGAGGCAGCGCTCGGCGAGCCCTTCGCCCTCCCCCATGACGATGGCGTCGGCGAACGGCCCGAGCGGCACCGGGTTCGAGAACGTGAGCGGCCCACCCGCGAGAACGAACGGCGCCGTTTCGTCGCGCTCGCTCGCCAACGCGGGAATGCGCGAGGCGTCGAACATGCGTACGAGACCAGCGAGCTCGATCTCGTAGGCGACGCTGACGGCGATCACGGGAAACTCGCCGAGCTCCCGCGAGGTCTCGTACGAAAAGGGCCGCTCGATGCGCGCGCCGGGGCGATCACCCTCGTCCGGCAGGAAGACGCGCTCCGCGGCGAAGCCGGGCATCTCCTGGATCGCCCGATAGATGCGCTGGTAGCCGAGCGAGCTCATCGCCACGCGGTACGGCGATGGATAGGTGAGCGCGACGCGGTGCGGCGCGACCTTGTCGAGGCGGCCGACCTCGGCGAGAAGGCGCTCGCGAACGAGCGCGCGGGTGGCTTCGGAAACGGTCACGCGGAACCGCGCACCGTAGCGGCGCCCGGCCGGGATGCAAACCGCCTACACGAGGCCACATGGGCACCCTTAATCTCGGCTCAGAACGGGACGTTCGGGACATCGAGAGAGAAGCACGGGGAACGGCCCAGATGATGCACCGCGAAACCAACGACCAGGAGTTCAGCTACGACGCCACGGACTGGCCCGTCTTTCGCGTCACGATGCCGGCACGCACGCTCTCGCCCGGCGCTTTCAACGTGCACCTCGATCGCATCACGGCGGTCTACGAACGTGGCGAACCGTTCGGGCTCTTGATCGACGCGCTCCGCGCGCCGCCGCTCAACGCGGGCGAGCGGCAGCTCGTCGCGGAAGCAATGCGCTTCAACGCGCGCCGACAGCCCGGCGTAATGCGCGGCTTGGCCGTGTGTCTCGCGAGCACGGTCGCGCGCGGCGGTTTCACGGCGATCAACTGGCTCGCGCGTCCGCCGTATCCGACCGCTGCGTTCGAAACCGTCGCGTCCGCGAATCTGTGGCTGAAGCGCCAGCTCGGCGTCCCCACATCGTCCCACATGCGCGCAGGCGCGTGAGCACGAGCCCGACGACGATTCGTTGCGACTCGAACTTTGTGCTCGCGAGTCGCTAAATCGATTTAGCGATCGCAAGTCGACGTCCGGAGCGACTCGTCTTGAGTTACACTGAGCGTTCGGATGTCGACCCGGGCTCGCGTCCACCTCGCCCTGTGCGGATTCGCGCTGCTTTCGTGCAGCGGTGAGATCGGTGCGCCGGAGGGGAACGGCGCGGCTGCGGCGGCAGGCACGGGCGGCGCGAGCAGCGGCAGCGGCGGCACCTCGGGAAGCGCCGGCAAAGGCGGCTCGGGCAAGGGCGGCAGCGGGGCCGGCGGAAGCGCCGGAAGCGCCGGAACGGGCGGCTCGGTCGATGATCGCTGCGATCAGACGATGGGCGAGCTCAACGTGGGCCGCACGCGCCTGCGACGTCTCACGCGCGCTCAAGTCAACAACACCCTGCGGGATCTCGTGGGTTCGAACGGAACCCCCGCGAACGCCATCGCTCCGGACGAGCAGATCGGCCCGTTTTACTCGAACGCCATCGCTCCGGTGACGGACCTCATCGTGCAGCAGCACCAAGAGGTGGCGAAGAGTGTCGCGGCGGCCGTCGTCTCGCGCATGGGCGAGCTCGCGCCGTGCGATCTCGCGACCGGCGAGACGTGCGCGCGACGGTTCATCGCCGAGTTCGGGACGAAAGCGTACCGCCGTCCGCTCGAGCAAGCGGAGGTCGACGCCTACGTGGCGCTGTTCACCCTGGGCGTCACGAACGGCGGCGCGGCCAACGGATTTCGCCTCGTCGTCGAAGCGATGCTCCAGGCGCCGTCGTTCCTCTACCACGCGGACCTCGGCGAGCAGGCGGAGCCCACGGCGACGCCCGTGGCGCTCAAGCCCTACGAGCTCGCTGCGCGTCTCTC
>DASUTR010000795.1:0-3225 GCA_036374535.1 Polyangiaceae bacterium | reverse complement strand
CTCGCCGAGGTGGGCCTCGCGCTCTTGAAGAACTACCGGCCCGAGCACGCGCCGCCGGGGTACAGCTTCGCGGACCTGGTGCGGCAGTTCGTGAGCCAGATCGGCGCGCGCGGCAAGCGCATCGGCGAGTTCGAATGGCGCTTCCTGTTCGTCGCCGGCATGTGGTTCCAGGATTTGTTCAACTACGACTTCCGCCGTACCGAGATGTGCATCATCCCGTACGGCACGCAGATGGGGGAGATCTCGTTCTGCGCGTACAACACCGGCGTCGGTTTTCGCCAAATCATCGAGAGCATGAAGCGGACGGCGACCGTCGCCGAGTGGTTCAAGACGCATGGCAAGCACCCCGTCTATGCGAAGAACAAGGACTTTCCGCTTCCGCCCGGGCGGCCCGACGTGATCGTGCGAGACGAGCTCGGAACCGGACGGCGGCGGCTGCCGCTCGTCTGACGCTCGCGGTGTAGGCCGTTTCATCCCGATCGGCGCGGTGCGCCGCGCGCCCTCCACCACTTCCTGTGAAAAACCCGGCTCGTCGGGTAGTCTCGCGCTTCATGATGCCCGTCGAAAAGACGATTTTGAAGTCGCTCGTCGCCGTGGCCTGGGCCGACGGCGCGCTCGCCGAGCCGGAATCCGGGATGATCGACAGCTTGCTCTGGGCTTTCGGTGCGAGCGAGGACGAGGAACGAGAAATTCGGGAGTTTGCGAAGAAGAAGCGCACGGTCAAAGGCGACGTGGTCGCCCGAGCGCTCGATCCCGAGAGCCGCGAGCTCTTGCTTTCGCACGCGGCGCTCCTCACTCACGCCGACGGCAAGCAGACTCCCGCCGAGGCGAAGCTCTTGAAGAGCCTCGCCGAGCACCTCGAGTTCTCCGAGGCGGACACGAAGCGAATCGTCGACCACGCGCGCGAGCGAGCCGCGAAGCTCGCCGAGCGCCTCTAGAGTCACGAGGTTTCCATGCGAGTCCTCGCTTCCGTCGCGGCCGCCGTCACGGTCGCCGGTTGCGCCGCGTCCCCGCCTCCCGCCGAGCCGGCGACGAAGGCTCCGGCGAAGGCCCCGGCGGCCACTCCGGCGCCTCCGCCCGTTCCGCCGCTTCCCGGGGAGGTGCACTTCACGACGCTCCGCCGGCTCACGTTCGGGGGCGAAAACGCCGAAGCGTACTGGTCGTTCTCGGGGCGCGAGCTCGTGCTCCAGGCGAAGCGCGACGGCGCGCGATGCGACCGCATTTATCGCCTGTCGCTCGACGACCCGAGCCCCGCGCTCGTTCCCGTTTCGAACGGCAAAGGGGCGACGACGTGCTCGTATTTCCTGCCGGGCGACCGGCACGTCATTTTCTCGTCGACCGAGGCTCAGAGTCCGGAGTGCCCGCCTCCCGCGGACCACAGCCAAGGCTACGTCTGGCCGCTCCATGAGCACGACATCTACAAGGTAAACCTCGACGGGAGCGGCGCCGTGCGTCTGACGGCGGCGAAGGGCTACGACGCGGAATCGACCGTCTGCGGAAAAGACGGCTCGATCGTCTTCACCTCGACGCGCGACGGCGATCTCGAGCTTTACCGCATGGATGCGAGCGGTAAGAACGTCGTGCGCCTCACGAACGCACCCGGCTACGACGGCGGCGCGTACTTCAGCCCCGATTGCTCGAAGATCGTGTGGCGCGCGTCGCGGCCGAAGAACCAGAAAGAGCTCGACGATTACCGCGCGCTCCTCGCGAAGGGGCTCGTGCGTCCGACGAAGCTCGAGATCTACGTCGCGAATGCCGACGGCTCGGAGCCCGTCCAGGTGACGTATCTGAACGTCGCGTCGTTCGGTCCGTCGTGGCATCCGTCGGGCAAACGCATCGTCTTTTCGAGCAATTACGGCGATCCCAAGGGCCGCGAGTTCGACATTTTCGCGATCGACGTGAACGGCACGGGCCTCGAGCGGATCACGCATTCTCCCGGGTTCGACGGGTTTCCGATGTTCTCGCCCGACGGAAAATCCTTCGCGTTCGCGTCGAACCGCCTGACGCCTCCCGGCGGTCACGACACCGACGTGTACGTCGCCGGGTGGGTCGAGACGCCGGCCGGCGGCGTCGTCAGCGGAAGGATCGGTCCCACGCCGCCCGCCGAGCGCGTGCTCGAGGACATCGCTTACCTCGCCGATCCGGCGCAGGAGGGCCGCGGCATCGGCACGGCGGGGCTCGTCCGCGCCGGTGAGTTCCTCGAAAAGCGCATGAAGGAAATCGGGCTCGCGCCGGCGGGCGATCCCGGAAGCTTCCGGCAGGCGTTTCCCGCCGTGAAGGCGCTCGAGCTCGGCCCGAAGACGCGCGTCCGCGTCGGTAAGGACGAGCTCGCGAAGGACGCGTACGTGCCGCTCGGCTTCTCGCCGCAGAGCTCGAAGGTCGAAGGCGAGCTCGTGTTCGTCGGTTACGGCATCAGCGTGCCGAAGGGCCGCGACGACTACGCCGGCAAGAACGTGCGCGGAAAGATCGCGGTGGTCCGGCGTTTCACGCCCGAAACGTCCGAGTTTTCGAGCACCGACGACAAGCGGCGCTTCGGCGACTTGCGTTTCAAGGCGTGGGTCGCAAAACAGAGGGGCGCGCGCGCTCTCGTCGTCGTCGACGAGCCCGAGCGTCCCGCGAACGCCGCCGCGGATTGGAAGGCGCCCGACGAAGCGAAACTCCCGGCGCTCGCTCCGGAGGGACACGGTGACGCCGGAATCGCCGCGATCGTCGTGAAGCGTGCGGTGGGCGGGCCCCTCGTGAAGAGCCTGGGCGAAGGCGCTCGCCTCCGCGCGGACGTGAGCGTCGAGCTCGTCGCGAAGAGCGAGACGACGTTCAACGTCGTGGGCCGGCTCGCGGCGGCTCCCGAAGCGGGAAAGAAGCTACCGGGGACGATCGTGATCGGCGCGCACTACGATCACCTGGGGTTCGGCGGCCGCTTCTCGCTTGCGCCGGGCGACGCGAAGCCGCACGTCGGCGCCGACGACAACGCCTCGGGCACCGCTGCGTTGCTCGAAATTGCACGCACGCTGGCGACGCCGGAAGCTCGAAAGGCGCTCCGCCGCGACGTCGTCTTCGCCGCGTTTTCGGGGGAGGAGTGGGGGCTCCTCGGCTCGGCGCACTTCGTCCACGCGGGCGAAAAGAAGGCGCCGGGAGCGCTTCCGCCGAAAGAGCTCTTCGCGATGCTGAATCTCGACATGGTGGGGCGGCTCCGCGAAAACAAGGTGGCCGTCTTCGGCTCCGAAA
>DASUTR010000794.1:0-14114 GCA_036374535.1 Polyangiaceae bacterium | reverse complement strand
GGAATGTGGTGCATCAACCGCCGGCCGGGAACGGCGACGGGCTGGTGGAATCGGGACAGTGGCTTCTGGGACATGGCGTCTTCAGTTCACCGAGAAGGTCACGTTGAAGGAGGGCATCTTCTCGGTCTTGCCGCCCCAGGTGTAGTCGCGCTTCGGCGTGTAGATCGCGTCGATGACCGCGATCACCTCGGCGAACGGCGTCGAGTTGTCGGTGTGCAGCACCGCCTGGTCGAGCTTCGTATCGGTCGCCGCGCGGTGCGAGCCGTTCGCGTTCCACTCTTCGACGATCTTCTTCGCGAGGTCCGGGTATCGGATGTCGCCCCCCTCGCCCACCGGCACGGGCTTCTTCTCGATGTCGATCGTGTTGACGACGGTGGTGCCTTCCTTCCAGACGAGCTGGAATTTGGTCTCACCCTTCATCTCGACGTGGAGCTGCTTCTCCTTCGGCGGATCCTTGGGCTCATCCGGCTGCGGGGGGCCGGGGACGCGGGCGTCGGCGTTGATGCGCGCCATCTGTGACCAGACGGCCGTCACCAGAAGGAACGCGACGAGACAGAGCAAGAAGTCGATGAACGGGATCAGGGGGATTTCGTGATTGGTGGGCCGCTTCCCGTGCCCGCCACCAACGTCAATGCCAGCCATTGTCTCGTGTCCTCTCGTAAAATCCGAATCGTGGGTCGAGCCAGGCCCCGCCGCGCGGCGGGGCCCGACCAGCGAGTGATGACGAGGTTAGCCCTCGAGGCCCTGGAGGTTGACCTTCTGGCGGTTCGAAACGACGAGGTTCAGCACGGTCACCGACGCCTCGTTGATGTCGTCTTCCATGCCCTGGGTCTTGCCGTTCAAGAACGCGAAGCCCATGAGCGCGGTGATCGCCGCGAGCAGGCCGAAGGCGGTGCAGTTCATCGCTTCCGAAATACCTTCCGCGAGAATGCGCGCCTTCTGGCTCGGATCGACCGACTCACCACCGACGGCGCCGAACGCCTTGATGAGGCCGATGATCGTTCCGAAGAGACCGCAGAGCATCGCGAGGTTCGCGAAGAGAGCGAGGAAGCCCGTGCGCTTCGTGATCTTCGGCATCTCGCGCAACGCCGCTTCGTCCATCGCGGCCTGAACCTCTTCGTCGGGGCGGTTCACTTTGACGAGGCCCGCCTGAACGATGCGCGCGAGCGGAGCGTTCGCCGCGGAGCACATCTTCACGGCTTTCGCGACGTCACCCGCGAGGATGCACTTCTGCATCGTGGCGAGGAACACGTCCTTGTTGATGGACGCTCCGAAGAGATAGACGCTGCGCTCCGCGATGACCGCGATGGAGCAGATCAGCCAGAACAGGATGAGCCACATGGCCCACCCACCCGCTTGATAGTGATGCCAGAGATCGGACATTTTCTCGCTTACCTTCCGCCCGCGACGCCGAGAACCGAGCCCCGGAAGCGGGGCGTTGAGGTCAGGGAGACGCGGCCTTCTTGAGCCTGGGACGTTGGTTCCCGCCAGTTATGGCGGTACTGGACGGCGCCATCTTGCTGAGTGGAACCCAGCCCGTCAAGAGAGATTGGGTGCATCGGTGAAATCGGATCCGGTTACAAAGTTTTAGCCGCGTGTGTCGACCGCGAAGGCCTTGCTTATCTGGCGGCCAATCGCATCGATTGGCACCCCGGTGATCGCCGCGGCCATCCGGCGCATGCCTCGCGACGCTTCGCGCCACGCGTCCTCGAGGTCGAAGAGCACTCGGGACTCGAGCGCCGGTCGGGACGCCGACGCGGTCGGCGCTCACCGTCACACTACTTGTGCCCGGTCGTGACAGCGCTCCGGTCCCCCGCTCGACGGGGCGATGTCGAAACCTTACCGAGCGTCCTCTCTGCGCGAGTCGATTGAAACGTTCGCCTCGTCTGCCTGAGCGCTTGCGTCGGAGCCGAAACCGCACCGCCGAGCTTCCGGAGCACGCCGGGGCCTCGCGCGGGCACGGCGGCCTTCCGGCCGGTCCGCGGATGTGGGTGCAAGGGCGGAATCCCTTGCGAGCGCGCGAGCTTGCGCAGCGAAACGAGCGACGGCTATAGTGCGGCCCCGCACGCGGGGATGACCTCCGCGGGCAGCCAACCTAGTTCTAAAGGCCAGAGAGAGCCCGAGGAAAGGGACAAGGGGAATGCAGCTTTTGCTCCTAGCAGCCGAGAGTTCGGGTTCAAGCCAGCTCGTCGAAGCGTTTAAACACAACCCGACGTTTATGGTGCTGAACCTCATCTGTTCAGCAGTGGTCCTCACCGTGGTCATCGAGCGCTTCGCGTTCCAGCTGACCCGCTACCGGGTAAACTCAAAGGAATTCTTCGCGCAGGTCAAAAAGTTGGTGCAAGCGGGCAACATCGACCGCGCCATCAAGCTTTGCGAGGCGAGCGACTATCCCGTCCTTCAACTGGTGAAGGCCGGCCTCACCCACGCGAACAAGGGTCCGGACGAGATCGACGCTGCGCTGAGCGAGCGGCTCTCGGAGCTCAAGCCGCAAGCCGAAAAGCGCGTCGGTGCGCTCTGGTCGCTCGCGAACATCGCGACGCTCATCGGCCTCCTCGGCACGGTGAGCGGTCTCATCGCGACGTTCAGCGCGATTTCGCGAGCCGGCTTGTCGCAGGCCGACAAGCAGCGCCTGCTCTCGAACGGTATCGCCGAAGCCATGTACAACACGGCGCTCGGCCTGGGCATCGCCGTGTTCTGCATGATCACGCACATCATGCTGCACACGCGCGCGAAGGCGATCCAGCACGATCTCGAGTCGACCATGGAGCGGACGTTCAACCTGCTCACCATCGGCCAGCGGCCGAGCTGAGTCGACCGGGGGTCTCTGGCCCATGTCCCTCACCGCTCAACAGCGCAGCAAGATTCGACGGCAGAGCCAGCCGCGGGAGCTCTCTCCCGACGAAGAAGGCGGCGAGCTCAACATCGTTCCGTTCCTCGACATCATCGTCAACATCCTGATCTTCGTGCTCGCGACCGTCGCGGTCACGTTCACGTCGAGCATCGAAACCACTCCGCCGTCGGGAAAAGGCTCCGGCGTTCGCAGCGAGATCCAGTCGGAGGCATTGAACCTCACCGTGTTCATCGTCAACGACGGGTTTTCGTTGAAGGCGTCGGGCGGCAACATCTCCCCGGGTTGCACGGGTCAGGGTCCCGGCATCGCGATCCCGATGGCAGGCGGCAAATACGACTACCGCTCGCTCAGCGAGTGCGCGGCTCGCCTGAAAGAGAAGTTCCAGGACGAGGATCAGGCGTACATCACCGCGAACCCGAGCACCGAGTACGCCATCGTCATCAACGTGATCGATGCGCTGCGGACGACGCCGAGCGGCGTCGCCCTGTTCGACAACATCAACTTCAAGGTGCCGCGGTGAGCGTTCGGAGGGTCGGATGAGCGGGTCGATCATCGCCTACAAAGCCGAGCTCAGGAAGGCGATTCGCAGGAACGCCCACGAGCCCGAGATCAACTTTCTGAACATCACCGCGATGCTCGACATCATGACGATCATCCTCGTCTTCTTGTTGAAGAGCTTGGGTGAGTCGAGCACCGCCATTCCGCAGAGCGACGATCTCCGCCTGCCGACGTCGATCGTCCGCACCGACCCTCATCAAGAGGGCGTGACGGTGACGATCTCGAAGTCGCAGATCCTCGTCGGCGATCAGAAGATCCTCGCCCTGCCGGGTCGCGAGTCGCAAGCCCAGACGGGCGTCGGCGCGCAGCACAAGCGCGGCGGTCCGAACGATCTCTACATCGTGCCGCTCGGCAACGTGATGATGAGCGCGCGGCGCACGGACGCCGCGCTCCGCAAGGCGAAGGGCCTCGATCCTTCGACCTCGGAAGCGATCATCATCGCGGACCGCGGCACCCCGTACCGCTTGTTCATCGAGGTCCTGTTCACCCTCGGCCAGAGCGAGTTCGGCAAGTATCACCTGATGGTGATCCAGTCGAAGACGCTCGGCGGCTAGGACTCTCTTCGAGACGCCCGGCGACGGATCGAGTACGGCGCCGAGACGGAACCCGACGGGTGGGGACGTCCCCTCCCCGTCGGATCGCATTTGACCGAGCTCGGCTTCATCGTTGCGCTGGAACTCGCGGGCTTCGTGCTGTCGCTCACGATGGCGCGCGCCGCGGGGGAGCGCGACGTCGGCGCGTCGGTTTACCGCGTCGTGTCCGCCGTCGAGCGCGCGCTCGCCGCGTTTCTCGCGCGCGAACGCGTCGCGATCGCCGCCGCGACGCTGCTCGCCGTCGTCGCGGTCGTCGTAGCTCAGTCCTCGTTCGGGCGCCCTCAGCACGCGCTCTTCGTCGCGGGTGGCGCCGTCGTCGGCGCCGTCCTCTGCACGACGTCCGCCGCGCTCTTCGCCGCGGTGACGGCACGGGCGGCTGGCGCCGCGCACGCGTCCGCGCGACTCGGCTTCAACGCCGCGCTCGGCGTCGCCCTTCGCGCGGGCGGCGGCGTGGGCATCGGCGCGTCGACGGCGAGCACGCTCGGGGCGCTGGCCGTCTTCGGTGTCACTTTCTTCGCGAGCGGCGGTCGGGCTGCCGGCGCCCCTTCGACGAGCCTCGTTGCGCCGTGTCTCGTCACCGCCGGCTACGCGCTCGGAGCGGTACTGGCCGCGCTCGTCCTCGCACGTGCCGGCTCTGCTTACCTCGTCGGCGCGGAGGCAGGTCGCTCGACCTTCGAAGCTACCGGTGACGCGAACGACCCTAGAAATCCTGCGCTCGTCGCCGGCCTCGTCGGCAATCACGCCGGCGGCGGTCTGAGTCACGGCGCGTTGCTCTTCGCGCTCTCTGCGGTCGCGACGGCGGCAGTGCTTCAAACCGCGCGCAGCGCGAGTGCCCATGCCGAGGACTGTCTCGAGGCCGCCGCGCTCCCGCTCGTCGTTCGGAGCTTCGGTATGATCGGCTGCGCGGCGGGAGTTCTCGCGGCTCGTGCGGATGAAACGCATGGCCAAGAGCTCGCGCTCGTTCGGGGCCTGGCCTCCGCGTTCGTCATCGCGCTCTTCGGTATCGTCGGCGCAAGCTACTGGCTCGCGCCCAACGATTTCTGGTTCTTCGCGACCGCGGGCGCGCTGGGCCTCGTCGGGGGAGCACTGCCGTCGGCGGCGTCGTGGTCGCTCGGCGATCGCGCGCGAAAGCCCGTTCGAGACGCGGTCGACGCCCTGCGCACGGGACCCTCGGCGGGGTTCGGCGCGAGCGTCGGGCACGCGCTCGAGCGCGCCCTTGCGCCGCTCGTCATCGTGGTTACCCTGTCGACCGTCGCGGGGGCACTCGGCGAGCGCGCCTTGCCGGGAGACGGCGCGCGGCGCGCCATCTCCGTGTTCACGCTTTCGCTGCTCGCCGTTTGCCCTTACGCGCTGGCCGTGCTCGGCGTCGCCGCCGTCGCGCGAAGCGCGCGTTCCGTGACCGCCCTCGCGAAGCTCGATGCGGAGAGCGCATGGCGCCTCCAGCGTCTCGACGACATCGGTCTTACGGCGGCGTCGCCGGCTCGCGCGCTTCTGTTTACGGCAAGCGCCGTCGCGCCCTTGCCGGCCGTAGCGGGGGTTCTCCTCGGGGGTGACACCCTCGGCGCCGGGCTCCCGGTCGCGCTGGTCGCGGCGAGCCTCGCGGCGGTCGTAGCGCTCGGGGGTGCGGGCAACTGGGCGCGCGGCGCGGCGCGCGCGGCCGACGAGGTCAGGCTCGAGGTCGCGCGACAGGTCCCCGCCCCGGACCCGGGGGCGGAGGGCCACACCCCCAGTTATCGAGCCTGTGAGGAGCTAACCCAGCGGGTGGCCTCCTCGGGAGTGCTCTCCGGGGCGCTCGGGGCGGCTTCCCTCCTGGTCCTACTTGGCATCGGGCTCGGTCTCGTGTATCGAGTCGGAGGTTCCCGGCTCGCAGCCGCAGCCTTTTCGACGTTCGTCGCGACGGCAGCGGTCACTGCTCTCGGGGCTGCGCTCGCGGTGGATGGAGCGCGAACGGTTCACGGCAACGCTCGTCGCCTGGCCCGTCTCGAACGTGAAACCGCGGGCCCCGCGGCGCCGATTCCAGAAGACGTCCTAGCCAATGTTTTGGGCAGCGCAGCCGGGCCAGGCGCCTGTTTTCAGGCGCTTCTGCTCGCGAGTTTCGCTCTCGCAATCTTCCTGACCTTGACGACGAACCCATGAGTTCGCGGAAACGATCCCAGAGTTGATGTCAGCCATCTCCGACGCCCTCTCGACGCTGTCCGATCGCGGGCTTCGCCGCCTGCTCGGTGCGCGCACGTTCCTGCGCGGTCTCGACTACGAAAAACGCCGCGTCGTCGAGGACGTCGACGTGAACGACGCTACGGCTCACGGCCGCGTGAAGGGGTCGGATCCGGACCCTTACACGGTGACGATCCGGCTCGGCGGCGAGGGCATCACCTCCCACTGCACGTGCCCGGCTTTCCAGAAAACGGGACAGCACTGCAAGC
Organism: Polyangiaceae bacterium; assembly: GCA_036374535.1. GTDB lineage: Bacteria > Myxococcota_A > Polyangia > Polyangiales > Polyangiaceae > PMG-095. The sequence goes on along the minus strand of DASUTR010000794.1, from coordinate 7,686 downwards.
ACGTCGCCGCGCTGCTCATCACCGTGCGCAATCGGGCGCGCGCGGCGTTGCCGCGGCCCGCGACGCCGCCGGGCGGTGGCCATGCACACCAGCACGCGCATCCCCATCAGCACGCGCACCAACAGCAGCCGCTCGGTGACGGCGGCAAGGCCAGCCGCCGTCGCGATCGCCGCCGGCGCGTGCAGACGCAACAAATCCCGGTGCCCCAAGCGCACTACGCGCCGCCGATGCCGGACGCGAGCGCTCGCCCCACGGGCATCGGCGCCTGGCTCGCGCCCGAGGGCGCCGTCCGCTCGCTTCGGCTCGAGTTCCGCGTGCACGTGCGCCAGGGCGGCCTCACCGTGACGGTGCTCGACGTCGACAACCGCGTTCCCCTGTTGCCGAGCGTCGCGCTCGGCTGGCAAGCGTCGTCGCCGAGCGGCGACCGCGCCGCCCTGCGCGTACTGTCACGCTTCGAAAGCGGCAATCCGCGCCATCCCGCGGTCGACGTGCGCGGAGAAGACGCCGCCGAGCTCCTGCCCCTCTTGCGCGAGCGGCGCGTATTGCTCGAGCCCGCGCTGGCGCAGCTTCGCTTCGTCGAAGAACCCCTGCGGCCGCGTTTCGATCTCGAAATGGTCGGCGCCGAAACGATCGTCGCGAAGGTGACGTTCGAGCGCCAAAGCGACGGACGCCGCTTCCAGCTCACGGGTGGCGGCTGGTTCGAAGGTGCGCCGGGGTGGCACGTCGATACGAGCGAAGGCGTCGCGCGTCCGCTCGACGTGCGCGTGGCGCCCGCAGCGCTGCGAAGGCTCGTGCGGAGCCCCACCATCGCCGAGCCGTCGTCCGAGCTCGTGACCATGATCACGTACGGCTTGCCCAAAGTCGCGAGCGAGATCGGCGCGCCCCTGCCCGACCTCGCACAGGTCGCCGACGTAGTCGACCTCGAACCCACGTTCCGCATGCGGGCGGGCGGCGGGCTCACGGAAGTCGAAGTGACGCTCACGGCCGCCTACGGCGACCTCGAAGTCGAGGTGCGCGCCGACGGACTCTCGCCGCCCATCATGATCCTTCCTCCGAAGGAGGGGCAGAAGCGCGCCCGCTGCATCCGCTGCGACATCGCCGCGCAACAGGCCGCCGTCGAGAAGCTGCTCGATCTCGGCCTCGAGCCGGACGAGAGCGGCCAGCACTTCGTCGCTCACGGAGACGATTCGATCCAATTCTGGTCCGAAGGCGTCGGCTCGCTGCCCGAGGAGTGGGACCTCTACGTCCCCGAAGAGCTCGTGGGTACGCAGGTGCGCTCGAAACCCGTGACGATGAACGCGCGCGTGTCGAGCGGCGTGGATTGGCTCAGCGTCAAGGTCGCGTACGAGAGCGAAGGCGTCGGCGTGGATCGCGAAGAGCTCGAGCGAGTGCTGCGCGAGGGAAAGAAGTACGTTCGTCTCTCGGACAATTCCTTCGCGCCCATCGACGCGGAGCGCGTTCGCGCGCTGCTCGATCGCGAGGTCGAGCTCATCGTGGCCGCGGGCAAGACGGGTAAGATCCCGCTCTCCCAAGCGGGACGCGTCCAAGAGCTGCTCGAGCACGCGGCAAACTCGATGATCGCGCCCGGCGCACGGGAGCTCTTCGAGAAGCTCGCGAAGATCGACGAGATCAAGGCCGTCAAGAAGCCGAAAGGCCTGAAGGCGACGCTGCGTCCCTACCAGGAGCAGGGCCTTGCGTGGCTGCGTTTCATCCACGAGATAGGCTCGGGCGGCGTGCTCGCCGACGACATGGGTCTCGGCAAGACCCTCGAGACGATCGCGCTGCTCCTTTCGCTCAAGAACGAATCCAAGGACGAGGCGCTGCGCGTACTCATCGTCGCTCCGACGAGCGTCGTCACGAACTGGGTTCGCGAGATCGAACGCTTCGCGCCGGCGCTCACGACCGCGCTCTGGCACGGCGCGGGGCGACGTGACCAGGCGAACGAGCTCGAACACTCGAACGTCATCATCACGAGCTACGCGCTCCTCCGCCGCGACATCGACCTCTTGAAGAAGCTCCGGCTCGACTACGCCATCCTCGACGAGGCGCAGGCAATCAAGAATCCGCTGAGCGCGACGGCGCAGGCTGCCAAGGAGCTCGCGGCGACCAAGCGCCTCGCGCTCACGGGCACCCCCATCGAGAATCGCTTGAGCGAGATCTGGTCGATCTTCGACTTCGTGAGCCCGGGCCTGCTCGGTCCCCTGCCGAAGTTCGAAGAACGCTACGCGCGGCCGATCGAACAGGGCAACTCGGAGCGGGCTGCGCGGCTGCGCTCCATCATCCATCCGTTCATCCTGCGCCGGACGAAGAACGAGGTGGCGAAGGATCTTCCGCCCAAGCTCGAAGTCGACAAGATCATCGATCTAGCGCCCGACCAGAGGGCCATCTACCTCCAGGTGCTGCGCGAGGTCCGAGCGCACGTCATGGGCGAGGTCGAGAAGGCCGGGCTCGCGAAGAGCCACATCCACATTCTCGCCGGCCTCACCAAGCTCCGGCAGGCCGCATGCGATCCTCGGCTCTTGGGTCTGCCGCGCGAATTCAGCCACGACGACAGCGGAAAGCTCTCGGCCATGCGCGAGCTCGTCGAGGAGGCAGAGGCCGGCGGGCACAAGGTCCTCATCTTCAGCCAGTTCGTTTCGATGCTGAAGCTCATCTGCTCCGCGCTCGACGAGGACAAGATCCGGTACGAGTACCTCGACGGCAGCACGGTGGATCGCATGGAGCGCATCGACCGCTTCCAGCAGGATCCGACGATCCCCGTGTTCTTGATCAGCTTGAAGGCGGGCGGCTCGGGGTTGAACCTCACCTCGGCCGACACGGTGATTCACTTCGATCCATGGTGGAACCCGGCCGTCGAGGACCAGGCCTCCGATCGCGCGCACCGCATCGGACAGAAGAAGGTCGTGACGGTCTACCGCCTGGTCGCTGCGGGAACGATCGAGGAAAAGATCCTGCAACTCAAGCAGCGCAAGAAAGACCTCGTGAGCTCCGTCCTGAGCGAGGACCAATCGGGTGAAAAGCAGCTCACCCGCGAAGACCTCGACGATCTCTTCCGCACCGACTGACGCCACGTCGACAGGTGACCATTTACGGGAGAAGGTGGCGGCGTTAGCGGCGGGGGATGGGCACACCTGCTGAATCGGACGGACCTCTCGACGCCGAGCTCTTGCGCAAGGTCGACGCGTGGTGGCGGGCGGCCAATTATCTCTCGGTCGGGCAGACGTACCTTTTCGACAACGCGCTGCTCCGGAAGCCGCTCGAGAAGGAGCACGTCAAGCCGCGGCTCGTCGGCCATTGGGGAACGACTCCGGGTCTCAACTTCATCTACGTGCACCTGAACCGCGTCATCAAAGCCCGCGACCTCGACATGATCTACGTGATCGGTCCCGGTCACGGCGGGCCGGGTATCGTCGCCAATACGTGGCTCGAGGGCACGTATACGGAGACGTACCCGAACATCACGCAGGACGAAGAAGGCATGAAGCGCCTCTTCAAGCAGTTCTCGTTCCCCGGCGGAATTCCGAGCCACGTCGCGCCCGAGACACCGGGCTCGATCCACGAGGGCGGTGAGCTCGGCTACGCGCTCAGTCACGCCTACGGCGCGGCCTTCGACAATCCCGACCTCATCGTGGCCGCCGTCGTGGGCGACGGTGAAGCCGAAACCGGACCGCTCGCAACGAGCTGGCATTCCAACAAGTTCCTGAACCCCGCGACGGACGGCGCCGTGCTGCCGATTCTGCACCTGAACGGCTTCAAGATCGCAAACCCTTGCGTACTAGCCCGCATCAGCCACGAAGAGCTCGAGCAACTCTTCCGCGGCTATGGCTACTCGCCGATCTTCGTCGAGGGCAGCGAACCGTTCGCCATGCATCAGAAGATGGCGGCCGCGCTCGACCGAGCCGTCGGCGAAATCCAGCGCTTCCAGGCCGCCGCGCGTGGCGGCGCGACGAGCGAACGCCCGCGCTGGCCGATGATCGTTCTGCGTTCTCCCAAGGGCTGGACGTGCCCGAAGGAGGTCGACGGCAAGCGCACGGAAGGGTCCTGGCGCTCGCACCAAGTGCCCATGGGCGAGATGCACGAAAAGCCCGAACACATCGCGCTGCTCGAAACATGGATGAAGAGTTATCGCCCCGAGGAACTCTTCGACGAGCGCGGCCGCTTCCGCGCGGAGCTCGCGGAGCTCGCGCCGAAGGGCGAACGCCGCATGAGCGCCAATCCCCACGCGAACGGCGGGCTCTTGCTGCGTGACCTACGTGTTCCCGACTATCGGCAGTACGCCGTCGAGGTGAAGAAGCCCGGGGGCAGCGAGGCGGAGGCGACGCGTGTCATGGGCCGCTTCCTTCGCGACGTCATGAAGGCGAACCTCGAGCACAAGAACTTCCGGCTCTTCAGCCCCGACGAGAACAACTCCAACCGCTGGCAAGACGTGCTGGAGGTCACGAGTCGCGCGTGGATGGCCGAACGTCTCGACGACGACGACCACCTCGCGCCGGACGGACGCGTGATGGAGATGCTGAGCGAGCACCAGTGCCAGGGGTGGCTCGAGGGTTATCTGCTTACGGGACGGCACGGCTTTTTCTCGTGCTACGAGGCTTTCATTCACATCGTCGACTCGATGTTCAATCAGCACGCGAAGTGGCTGAAGATCTCGAATGACATCCCGTGGCGGCGTCCCATCGCGTCCTTGAACTACCTCTTGAGCTCGCACGTGTGGCGCCAGGACCACAACGGCTTCTCCCACCAGGATCCCGGCTTCATCGATCACGTCGTGAACAAGAAGGCCGAGATCGTCCGCGTCTATCTGCCGCCCGATGCGAATTGCCTGCTTTCGGTCACGGACCACTGCTTGCGCAGCCGGAACTACGTGAACGTCGTCGTCGCCGGAAAGCAGCCGGCGCCAGTGTGGCTCACCATGGACGAGGCCCAAAAGCATTGCGCGGCGGGTGTCGGCATCTGGGAGTGGGCGAGCAACGACAAGGGCACCGAGCCCGACGTCGTCCTCGCGTGCTGCGGCGACGTGCCGACGCTCGAAACATTGGCGGCGGTGGACCTTCTGCGCACGCACCTACCCGAGCTCAAGGTGCGGGTCATCAACGTCGTCAACCTGATGAAGCTCCAGCCGCCGAGCGAGCACCCCCACGGCCTCCGCGACGACGATTTCGACACGCTCTTCACCAAAGACAAGCCGGTCGTTTTCGCCTTTCACGGCTACCCCTGGCTCATTCACCGACTCTGCTACCGGCGCACGAACCACAAGAATTTTCACGTGCGCGGCTACAAGGAAGAGGGCACGACGACGACGCCGTTCGACATGGTCGTGCTGAACGAAATGGACCGCTTTCACCTCGTCGAGGACGTGATCAATCGGCTGCCTCAGCTCGGCTCGCGCGCCGCGTACGCGAAGCAGGCGATCAGAAACGCGCTGCTCGAGCACCGGCAGTACATCAACGAGCGCGGCGAGGACCATCCGTTCGTGCTCGGCTGGCGCTGGGGCGAGAAGGGCCCGATCGCCAAGCGAAGCTCGACCGAAGGCGACAACGTCTGAGCGCGCCGACGGGCCGCGCTCAAGCGAGCACGCGGGCGAGCAATGCGCGCGCTTCGTCCTGGATGCGACCGAGGTGCTCGGCTCCGCGAAAGCTCTCGGCGTAGAGCTTGTAGACGGCTTCGGTACCCGACGGACGCGCGGCAAACCAACCTTCGTCGGTCACGACCTTGAGCCCGCCGATGGGCTCGCCGTTGCCAGCGGCGTCAGTCACGATCGCGCGGATCGCGTCGCCCGCGAGCTCCGATTCCGTCACGTCGGACGGTGACAACCGGAGCAGCGCCTCTTTTTGCGCGGCGCTCGCGGGCGCGTCGATCCGCTCGTACACCGGCGCGCCGAGCTCGCGCGTGAGCTCGGCGTAGCGCTCGGCCGGGTCGCGGCCCGAGCGCGCCATGATCTCCACCGCGAGGAGATCCATGATGATGCCGTCCTTGTCCGTGGACCACGGTGTCCCGTCGCGCCGCAGGAAAGCGGCGCCCGCGCTCTCCTCGCCGCCGAAGCCGAGCGTGCCGTCGCCGAGTCCGGGCACGAACCATTTGAAGCCGACGGGAACTTCCACGAGCGTTCGGTCGAGCTTTTTCGCCAGGCGGTCGATCATGCTGCTGCTCACCACGGTTTTTCCGATCGCCGCGCCGGGCGGCCACCCGGGGCGCGCGGAGAACAGGTGGCCGATCGCGGCAACCAGAAAATGGTTCGGGTTCATGAGCCCCGCGCTGCGCGTGACGATACCGTGGCGGTCATGATCGGTGTCGTTGCCGAAGGCGACGTCGAAGCGGTCCTTCAGCCCGATGAGCTTGGCCATCGCGAACGGCGACGAACAGTCCATGCGGATCTTGCCGTCCCAATCGAGCGACATGAACGCGAACGTCGGGTCCACGACGTCGTTCACGATCTCGATTTCGACACCGTAGCGTTCGACGATGGCGGGCCAGTACGCGATGCCCGCTCCGCCCAGCGGATCGACGCCGACGGCGAGTCTCGCGCTTCGAATCGCCTCGAGATCCACGACCGAGGCGAGATCCTCGACGTAACTGTTGACGTAGTCGTGGGCGTGCGTCGTCGCCGCGCGTCGCGCGCGCTCGAACGGCATGCGTGCGACGCCCGTGAGGCCCGCCGCGAGAGCGTCGTTCGCGAGCCGTTCCACCGCACGAGTCACGTCGGTGCCCGCCGGCCCGCCGTGCGGCGGGTTGTACTTGAATCCGCCGTCCTCGGGCGGGTTGTGCGACGGCGTAATGACGATCCCGTCGGCGAGGCCGGACGTGCGCCCGCGGTTATGGGTGAGGATCGCGTGCGAGACGGCGGGCGTCGGCGTGTAGCCGTCCGCGGCGTCCACCATCGTCTCGACCCCGTTCGCCGCGAGCACCTCGAGCGTCGCGATGAACGCCGGCTCGGAGAGCGCGTGCGTGTCCCTTCCGACGAAGAGCGGGCCGTCGATGTTCCGGCTCTTCCGGTAAGCGCAGATTGCCTGCGTCATCGCCAAGACGTGCGCCTCGTTGAAGGTGCCTTTCAGCGACGAGCCGCGGTGCCCGCTCGTTCCGAACGCAACGCGCTCGGCGGCGACCCCCACGTCGGGCTTTCGATGGAAGAACTCTTTTTGCAGCGCTTCGACGTCGACGAGCAGGTCTTTCGGCGCCGGTTTGCCGGCTAGGGGGTGAGTCGTCATGGCGGACCTTTCCGAGCAGGGTTACCGGCAAGCGGATGAAACGTCACGATCGCAAAGGTTTCCGGAACCCGCACGGACGCGCCGGGCCCGGGCGGAGCGACGGTACACTCCCTCGGAGACGGGGCAAAACTAGCCCGAGCGCGAGCGCTTTCGCCTCATCGCGAGATTCGGGTGGTGCATCGCCCTCCGGGTAGAACAGGTACGGCGTGTGAAACGGCGAGCGTGCTTCGCCGATGGCCGTCTCGAGCCACCAAAGGTCCCAGAGCGCGATCCGGAGATCGCCCGCCCGACCGGCGACCTGCTTGCCCAGCCGAAACACGACGGGCCACGTCAAGACGAGCGTGAGCGCGGCATACGAGGCGAGCGCGCGAGAAAGAGCACGACGGAAAGTCCGCGTCGCGCGCCGGCCCGCCCGGATCAATGCGGGCCGGCGCCGGTCTGCGCGTTCGAGACCTGCGCCTTCACGCAGTCGGCCGGGGTC
>DASUTR010000793.1:0-4545 GCA_036374535.1 Polyangiaceae bacterium | reverse complement strand
GACGGCCTCTTCGACCCTCATGGGTACTTCGAGAGCCTGCAGCGTCGCTTCCAGGCGCCGACGAACGACGACCTCGGGCCCGACGACGCCGCGCGGCCCCTGCCGCTCCTCGTCGAAAAAATCCTGTCCCGCGACGAGCGGCTGCCGACGACGTGGCCAGTGGACGGCACGACCGGTTACGAATTTGCGGCCGTCTTGTCGGGTCTCTGGGTCGACGGCGCGGCGGAACGGGCGATGACCGCGATTTATCGCAACGTGACGGGCGACCAGAAATCGTTCGCCGAGCACGTGTACGACAGCAAGCAGCACATCGTGGCGCACACGCTCGTCAGCGAAATGAACATGCTCGCCCGGGAGCTCGAGCGGATCGCCGGAAAGAACCGGCGCTGGCGCGATTTCACGCTCATCAGCCTGACGCGCGCGCTCACGGAAGTGGTCACGGCGTTTCCGGTGTACCGGACGTACCTCGGCGCAGCGACGGAAAAGAACGAGGCCGACGAACAGATCATCCGCGCGAGCGTGCGCCTCGCGCGCCGGCGGAACCCGTCGCTCGGTGCGAGCGTGCTCGACTTCATCCAAACCGTGCTTCTCGAGCGAACGACGCTCGAGGAAGACGGCGACGCGGAGCGGCCGCCGTTCGCCCTGCGCTTCCAGCAGCTCACGGGGCCCGTCACGGCCAAAGCCGTCGAGGACACCGCGTTCTACCGCTACAGCCGGCTCGTCTGCTTGAACGACGTCGGCAGCAATCCCGGGAAGTTCGGCGCAGGAGTCGGCGACTTTCACCGCATGAACGAGGAGCGCGCGCGCAACTGGCCGCTCGGAATGACGACGACCTCGACGCACGATAGCAAGCGCGGGGAAGACGCGCGCGCCCGCATCGCCGTCCTTTCGGAGATGCCCGGAGCGTGGCGCGGAGCCGTGCGGCGCTGGCGCGACCTCGCCCCGTTCACGTTCCCCGACGACGCTCGCTCTCTCGAGTATCTGCTCTATCAGAGCATCGTCGGCTCCTGGCCGTTCGGCTGGGACGGCCAGGAGCGCCGCGAGGAGTTCGTCGAACGCCTGCAGGCTTACATGCTGAAAGCGAGCCGCGAAGCGAAGCAACGTACGTCGTGGCTGGCTCCCGAGGCGGAGTTCGAGGCCGTGCTCCAGGATTTCGTGAAGGGGCTCTTCGAGAGCGACGCCTTCGTCGCGGACGCGCGGCGCTTTTGCCAGCAACTCGCGCCGTACGGCGCGTCGAACGCGCTCGGCGCGTGCCTCCTTCGCCATTGCTCGCCGGGCATTCCGGACACGTACCAGGGCGCCGAGCTCTGGCACCAGAGCTTGGTCGATCCCGACAACCGGCGGCCCGTCGACTACGAGCTCCGCCGGCGTCTCTTGAGCGAGCTCCGCTCGCGAAACGGCGACCCCGGGGCGCTCGCTCGCGAGCTCCTCGAAACGTTCGAGGACGGTCGCATCAAGCTCTACGTCGTGCACCGCGCGCTCTCGGCGCGCCGTGACGATCGCGAGCTCTTCCTGCGCGGAGACTACGAAGCGCTCGACGGGGGCGAGCACGTCGTCGCCTTCATGCGGAGCTTCGAGGAGTCACGCTTGCTCTGCTGCGTGCAGCGCTTGCCGTACCGCCGCACGGGCGGCGCCGCGCCCTGGGCGCTCGGTGACGCGTGGCAGAGCGCTGCGCTCGTCGTGCCTCATGCGGGTCGCTATCGAAACGTGCTCACGGGAGCGATCATCGACGTTCGAAGAAGCGCGCCGCTCGCCGACGTGTTTCGAGACCTTCCGGTCGCCTTGTTCGTACGCGAGCCGGCGGGAGGGAAATCGTGAGGCCGCCGAGCTCGACACGACCGGGCGCCCTGTGTCTCGGCTCGGCGACTCGTTTCGCCGTCGTGTCGGACGCGGCCGAGTGCGCCGTCCGCCTGTACGACGAAAACGATCGCCCGATCGCGGAGCATGCGCTCGAACGGCGCGACGACGGGCTCTTCGTTCGCGACCTCGAAGGCGTAGGCTCCGGCGCGCTCTACCGCTTCGTGCTCGGCGACCGCGCGTTACCCGACCCGTACGCGCGCTTCTTGCCGCGCGGCGTTCATGGTCCGGCCATGGTCGTCGAGTCCGACTACGAGTGGCGTCATCCGAGCGTGAGCCGGTCGCTTGCCGAACACGTCATCTACGAGCTCCACGTGGGCACGTTCACACCGGAAGGTACGTACGCCGGGGCCGCAGAGCGCCTCGAGCGGCTCACCGAGCTCGGCGTCACCGCCGTCGAGCTCATGCCGATCGCGGCGTTCGACGGGACGCGGGGCTGGGGCTACGACGGCGTCGCGCACTACGCCCCGTTCGCGCCGTACGGAACCCCCGACGCGCTCCGCGCCTTCGTCGACCGTGCCCACGGGCTCGGTCTCTCGGTGCTGCTGGACGTGGTTTACAATCACTTCGGGCCCGCGGGAAACTACCTCTCCGCCTACGACGCGCGCTACTTCACTCGCGACGTCGCGAGCCCTTGGGGCGATGCGCCGAACTACGCCTTCGAGCCGATGCGGCGCTATGCGATCGAGAACGCGCTCTACTGGCTCGAGGAATTTCGCTTCGACGGGCTCCGTCTCGACGCGACCCACGCGGTCATCGACCACTCCGCTCGTCACGTGCTCGCGGAGCTCGCGGAGGAGGTCGCGGCGCTTCGGCCGAAGCGGCTTCTCGTCGCCGAGGACGAGAGAAACGAGCCCTCGCTCGTCACGCGCGCGGGTCTGGACGCGCTGTGGGCCGATGACTTTCACCACGCGGCGCGCGTCACGCTCACGGGCGAGCGCGACGGGTACTACGGCGCGTACGAACCGGGTGCGGCTACCGTCGCTCGCACGATCCGCCGCGGTTGGCTGTACGAGGGGCAGCGAAATCCCGTAAGCGGCAACGCGCGCGGCGCGAACGCCGACGAGCTCTCCGCCGAGCGCTTCGTGTACTGCATCCAGAATCACGATCAGGTCGGTAACCGCGCCCTCGGCGATCGACTCCACGATGCCGTCTCGAGCGAGGCGTACCTTTCGGTCTCGCTCTTGTTGCTTTTTCTTCCCATGACGCCGCTCGTTTTCATGGGGCAGGAATGGGCGGCCTCGAGCCCTTTTCTTTATTTTACGGACCACGAGGCCGAGCTCGGCCGAGCCATCACCGAGGGACGGCGCCGCGAGTTCGCCGCCTTCGGCGCCTTTTCCGAGTCCGCTTGCGAGGTTCCGGACCCGCAGGCGCTCGCGACGTTCGAACGCTCGAGGCTCGATTGGAACGAGCGGACGATGCCCGAGCACGCGCGCGTGCTCGAATTCTACCGTTCCGCGCTCTTGCTTCGCCGGGAGGACGCGGTTCTCGCCGAGCCCTCGCGCGAGCGACTGCGCTGCACCGCGCTCGGCGACGTGCTCGCGGTAGAGCGCTGGCGGAACGACGAGCGGCGCCTCTTGCTCGTCAACTTCGGAGCCCACGACGTGTCCGTGAGCGAGCTCGTGACCCAGCTCGACTTCGACGGGGCTCGAAGCCTTTTAGCGAGCGCTCCCCACGTGGGGTTCGACTTCTTCGCCGCGAAAGCGGCCGTCGTGCTCGCGAAACCTTGACGCGTCGCGCCGTCCGGCACGGATGAGCGCGATACCGCCCGCGACGAGCAGCGCGCCGACGGCGAGAAATCCGAGGTCCCAGGCCGTCTGGTGGGCTCCCGGGTGCACGTGGTGCAGGCCGTAGACGTGATGATCGACGAGTCCCTCGACGACGTTGAAGAGCCCCCAACCGAGCGCAAGCGACCCGGCGAACGTCCGCGTGGACCACGCGACGTTCGGGCGGAGCCCGGCGCGCCACAGCAAGAAGACGCCCGCGGTCGTCATGAGCCACGTGAACGCGTGAAATAGCCCGTCGAACAACATGTTGTATTTCATCGACACGAGGTCGACCGGAGCGACGACGCTCGACAGCATGTTGTGCCACTGAAGCACCTGGTGAAACACGATTCCGTCGAGAAAACCGCCGAGCCCCGTACCGAGCAACATGCCGGGTGCGACCACGGCGCCGCGGTGCGTTCCGGTCACGATTCGAGTCCTCCTCGCTCGTGCTTCGACTGCGAGTCGAGACCGAGGCGATAGAGCAACGCGGCGATGGTCGCGAGAATCGCGAGCGGGGTGACGAGAAGGGCGAGCAAGCCCCAAAAGTGCTCGTCGAACGCCCAGTCGCGGACGCTCCGAGCCGTGGCGCAATCGGGACACGCAATCATCGACCGCTACGCGCTGCACGGCGCGGGCCAGCCGCGCTCCCGCTTCGGAGCTCGGCGCCGGACGTCCTCGACGGCGTCGAAGCTTTCGTCTGCGGGGCAGGCAGAACGTCGCGTAGCGCTTCGGACCGATGGGGCTCTCGTGCGCGGACGCGACTCGGCGCGCGACCAGCGTCGCTTCTCGTTCGCGCTATACGTTGACGAGAGCTGGTACGAAAGCTGCGTGCCGGTCGAGACGCTCCGACGTCCGGAGCGAATCGAATCAATCCGGAGGCACGATGGCCATCGACCTGTTGAAGGATCGCGGAACCCCG
>DASUTR010000792.1:0-3894 GCA_036374535.1 Polyangiaceae bacterium | reverse complement strand
AGTGCGGAGCGCGCATGCGCTTCGGCCACAAGAGCCAAACGTACAGGGGGGTCGTGAGCCAGAGCGCGAGCCCGTTGCCCGAAATGCGGAAGGGCACGGTGCCGTCACCGAGCCAAGGCAGGCTCGTGAGCACCACCGCGAGATTGCGCCCGAGGTAGTGATAGTCGAAGAGTCCCCATTTTTGGATGCGCGAGCGCCAAACCACTTCCAGGTAGCGGTAGCCCACCTCGAACGCATCGCCGAAGCGCGCGGCGTTCAACGCGAACGTCACGGCGAGCACGACTGCGATGGGTAACGCGAAGAGGGCGAGACCCGTCGCGAAACGTTTCCAATCGAGGCGCACGAACGCGGGGCGCGCGGCCGCATGGAGCGACGCGTCCGACGAACACACGCGGGCGAGCTCGAAGGCGAAGAGCGGCACTCCGAAGAGCAGCGGCGTTCGCGTCGCGAATCCGAGCCCGAGCATCGCGCCGGCGAGGAGCGGACGTTCGGCGTCGAGCGCAAAAAGCAGGTACAGGGCCGCGAGCCCTGCTGCAACCACGTGCGCCGCGTACCAAACGGTGCCCTGAACCGCGCTGAAGAAGTAGACGCTGCCGAGCGCGAACAGCAGCGCCAGCGTTGCGTTCTCGCGCTCGGTCCGCTCGCTACGTCCCGAGCGGCCGAGCTTTTCGAGCGCGAGAAACAACACCGCCGGTGCGACACCCGCGAGGAAGAGAAAGAATCGACCGTCAGCGACCGCTTCGGCCGAGCCGGCGGCGGCAACCACGGGCACGAGGAGCAGCGCTGGAAACGGCGGAAACGGAACGTACCACTTGCCCTCGAAGTGGCTGAAGTCGTTCATGCCCGCGTAACTCGGGGGCACAGCGCCCAAATCGAGTCTCCCCTCGAGCCACGCCTCGGCCTGGAGGGCAAAATGGTTATAGGGCGTATGCGCCGAGAGGGTTTCGGGTGCCGCGAACGCCAGGAAGACCGCGGTCGTGACGGCGTAAATCGCGAACGCCCCGAGGAGCCGCCGTTCGGGAGCTCCCTTCGGCGGCGGCCACTTCATCAGGGGCGAAACTAGCGGGGGCCTGTCGAGAGCGCTAGGGTCCGCTCGTGCCGTCCTCCCGCTTCGTCGTACCCGTAGCCGATCTCGAAACCGGCCCTAAAGAGGTCACGTTTACGCTCACCGAAGCGTGGCTGCGAGACGTCCTCGAGCCCGCAGGCGCGTCGCCGCGCGGCCCGGGTAACGTGACGCTCGAGCTCGCAAAGCAGGGCAACGACATCATGGTCCGCGGTCACGCCGCTTTCGGCGCGACGCTGCCCTGCGTCGTTACGCTGGATCCCGTCCATTTCGACCTTCGCCCGGAGATTTTCCTGATGCTGAAACCGGGAAAACCCGCCGAGGGTGCGCGCCGCGCCAAGGAAGGGTCGGGAAAAAGCGAGCCTTCGCGCGAGGTCCGTGGTCCCAAGCGAAGGAAAAAGCCCGGGGCCTGGGAGGGCGAGCCCGAGGTCCCCGACGAGGAAAGGTCGCGAGATACGTTCGTCGGGGAGGAAATCGTCCTCGACGACTTCATCCGAGAGTTCGTTTTGCTCGAACTTCCGCTCTACCCACGTCGTCCGGACTTGCCTTCGCCCGAAGAAAGCATAGTCTCTCGCCCCCTCGCTGGCCCGACCGGCGAAACAACGATCGATCCCCGCCTCGAACCGCTCGCGAAAATCGCCGAGCGGCTGCGAGGTGCGGCGAACAAGGAGTGACCCGTGGCGGTACCGAAGCGTAGGAAGAGCAGCAGCCGAAGCAAGATGAGGCGTCAGCAACACGACCGCGTGACCGCGCCCAACATCGTGCCCTGCCCCAATTGCTCGGCACCCATGGTCCCCCATCGGGTTTGCCCGGCGTGCGGGCACTACAAGGGCCGTGCGGTCGTAAAGACCGGACCGGTCTGAGGGCCGATCCGAAGTGGTTCAACCATTTTTGGTGACGACCGACCCGTCTCGATCGTAGGAACGACGCATGGGCACGGAGCGGCCCGGCAGCCAAATCCTCGGGACCGGAGCTTACGCTCCCGAAAAGGTCCTGACGAATCGCGATATCGAGAAGATCGTCGATACCTCGGACGAATGGATCCGAGAACGCACCGGTATCGGTGAGCGGCGCATCGCCGCCGACGGCGAAGCAGCGAGCGACCTCGCGCTCCGCGCGTCCCAGCGCGCGCTCGAAGCCGCGGGAGTTCGCGCCGCCGATCTCGACATGATCATCGTCGGCACGATCAGCGCCGACCATCCCATGCCCGCTTGCGCCGCCTACTTACAGCGCAAGCTCGGCGCCTCGCAGATCCCCGCGTTCGACGTGTCGGCCGCCTGTGCGGGCTTCCTCTATGGACTTTCGATCGGCGATCAGTTCGTGCGCACGGGCGCGCTAAAGCGCGTGCTCGTCGTCGGTGTCGAGCTTCTGAGTCGCATCCTCAACTGGAAAGATCGCGCCACCTGCGTTCTCTTCGGCGACGGAGCGGGCGCCGTCGTGCTCGGACCGGCGGACGGTGACGGCCGGGGCGTGCTCTCGACGAAGCTCCACACCGACGCTTCGCTCACCGACTCGCTCTACATTCCCGCGGGCGGCAGCCGCGAGCGGCTCACGCCCGAGGGGCTGGCAGCCAATCGGGACAAAGTCTTCATGGTGGGGTCGGACATCTTCCGCATCGCCGTGAAAAACCTCACGGGTGCGTCGCGCGCAGCGCTCGATGCCGCCGACATGCCGCCCGATGCCGTGAAGTGGGTCGTGCCGCACCAGGCGAACATGAGGATCATCAGTCAAGTCGCGCAACGGCTCGACATCCCGCTCGAGCGCTTCGTGCTCAATATCGAGCGCTACGGCAACACCTCGAGCGCATCGATTCCGCTCGCCCTCGACGAAGCCGTGCGCGACGGCCGCATCCAGAAGGGCGACACCGTGCTCATGTGCGCGCTCGGCGCCGGGATCTCCTGGGGCAGCGCCCTCGTCAGAATGTAGCTCGGGCTCTACCCCCAAAACGAAGGATCGGTTTGACGTGACGCTTGCTTGGCTTTTTCCGGGACAAGGCTCGCAGGAAGTCGGCATGGGAAGGGAGCTCTGTGCCGCGTCCGCTGCAGCGCGCGAGATCTTCGAACGCGCCGATCGCGCCCTCGGCTTCTCGCTGCAGAAGCTCTGCTTCGAAGGGCCGATCGAAACCCTGACTCTCACCGAGAACGCGCAGCCCGCGATCGTCACGGCGAGCATCGCTGCACTCGCCGCGCTCCGTGAAGCACATCCGACCTTCCCCACGCCCGCGTTCGCTCTCGGGCATTCGCTCGGGGAGTACAGCGCGCTCGTCGCCGCAGGTGCGCTTTCGCTCGAAGACGCCGTCCGTCTCGTGCGGCTCCGCGGCCGCGCCATGCAAGACGCCGTGCCCGAAGGGCGCGGCGCGATGGCGGCCATCATGGGCGGAGACGAAGCGGCCGTGCAGACCCTGTGCGACGACGCGGCGCAGGGAGAGACGATTTCGCCCGCGAACTTCAACGCCCCCGGGCAGATCGTGATCTCGGGCGCCGCGGGAGCCGTCGCGCGCGCGAGAGATTTGGCCGGCAGCCGCGGGCTGAAGGCGATTCCGCTGAAGGTGAGCGCGCCTTTCCACTCGAGCCTCATGGCGCCCGCGGCGCGCGCAGTCGAAGCGGCGCTTGCGACCATGACGCTCGGAACGCTCGCGTTCCCCGTCGTCGCGAACGTCGATGCGCGACCGAACACCGACTCCGCGAACGTGAAGGGTCTGCTCGTTCGGCAGATCGACGGTCCCGTGCGCTGGCACGAATCGATCGCTTTCGTCGCCGACGCCGGCGTGACCAAGGCGCTCGAGATCGGCCCGGGTAAAGTGCTCGCCGGGCTCGTTAAGCGCATCGACA
>DASUTR010000791.1:0-6453 GCA_036374535.1 Polyangiaceae bacterium | reverse complement strand
GCTTCGACATCCACGTTCCCGTGACGTGGAGCGCCTTCGGTTTGTTCGACGATGACACCACGTTTCGCGTCGGCGGCGCGCTGGATTCGGCCGAGCGCTATTTCGCCTGGACGGCGAGCCTCGGCATTTGGCGCTGAACTTCCTGCGATACACGGCCGAGACGGCCAGCTCGCACCCGAGCCGCACCAAGCGCTGCGAGCTCGCAATCGATCGAAGGAGCCGTCACGGCGCGTTGCGCGCGGCCTCGTCGCGTGCGGCCTCGTTGCGGAAGAGCTGCCAGGACGCGAGTGTCCGCTCGGTCATGCTGTCGATGCTGGCTCGGATCCTCGGGCCATAGTCGCGCAGCATGTCGCGGACCGCGCGGCGGAGCTGGTCGTCGAAGGGCGTCGCGAACTGGCGGATGTGCCCACGGCCGAGCTGGAGACCGACCTGGTAGGCGACCTTGTCGAGCTCATCGGCCGAGGTGAGGTCGCGCGCGACGTCGAGCTCGCGGTAGTCGGGCTGCCAGGACTCGACCCAAAATGGCGGATCGTTGGGGGCCTCCTCGGGTCCCCGAGGAACGACCGCGAGGAATGGGTCGTCGTTGCCGCCGAGGCGGGCGCGGCCGACGATGGTGCGGAACCGCCCACCGAGGAGGCTCGCCTGCACGCAAGGGACCGAGCTCAGGTCGCGGAGCTCCTTCGCCTCGAGCACCACGTCGTCGTCTGGCGCGGGCGTGGGGCCCTCGATCCGGATCAAGAAGCGCTCGTCGAGCGCGCTTCCTACGCCCCCGCGGAGCCGGCCGTATCGCTTCGTCTCGAAGAAGGCTCGGGTGAGCTCGGGGCTCTGCTCGAGCATCACCTCCACGTAGCGTTTCAAGCCGGCGTTGGCCTCAGCTTGCTCGCCGGGGAGCAGCGGTTCCATGAGCGCGTCGCAGCTCGCGAGGAAGCCGTCTGGATCGCGCGCGAAGCTCTGCCGCGCGCGATCGACGAAGGCGGGAAGGGGGCCCTCGGTCGCAGGATCTTCGAGCGCCGCCTGGTAGCCCGCGAAGAAGCGGTCGAGCGCCTCGTCGGCGGTCCAGCCCCGTTCGCCAGCGGCGATTTGGAGGCTCACGCCGAAGCGCAGCAGATCGATCACGGCGGGGCCGCCGACCGCGTCGTCGAAGTCGACCAGACCGAAGCTCGCGTCGGTCACCGCGAACTGTTCGAGGTGGGCGTCGCCGTGCAGGTTTACGGCGGGCAAGGCGGGGAGGATGTCCTCGAAGGCGGCGCAAACCGCGGCAGCGAATCCGGGGTTCGTAAAGCGAAAGTACCGAAAGGGGCTCGCCGCGATGCGCTGAAGCAGGTCGGGGTGGGTCGCGAAGTCGTAGTGGTCGAGTGACCGGTGGAGCGCGGACGGGTCGTGTGCGAACCTGGCCTTCGCCTCGGCCGGCGCTGCCGGGGGGCGGGCGACGGGCGGACGTTCGGCCAGGCAGCCAATCGACGAGGCGACGGCGAGCAGAAGGGCTGCACGGCGGCGACGTGGCAAGGACTGCATGACTCGAGACCACCCGAGCGCGCCTCGGATGATGTTCGGCGTTCTGCCGAGGACCCGGAGCCGGCCGGGAGGCCTGGCTCGTAGCATGGATCCAAGACTTCCTGAACTGCAAAGAGGAGACGGTTTCCGGAGTCTCGCTATCCCGTCGGGGGCCGTGGCCGTGACGCAGAGGCGCTTTCTGGCCGTTGCCGAGACCGTCACCGCGCCGTCGCGGGCAGTCCGAGCAGCCACGCCTTTCGCCCGCCGCGGCCCTCGAACGTGCCGATCTCCCAGCGGTAGCCGTCGGCTCGCAGCGGTGCGACGAGCTCCTCCATGTCGCTGACCGTATAGGTGCGCGCGTTCGAAACGGCGCCGTCCCAGGCGATGAAGAGGGGGATCACGGGCAAGAGGTAGGTGAACACGAGCTGCTGCCACGTCATCGGCCGCACGAGCGGTGTGATGAAGAAGGTCATGATGAAGGCGAACGGAATCGCGAGCCAGAACAACGCCACGGGCGGGCCGTTGTCGCTGAGCTCGAACGCCACGAACGGCTGCTTGCGTTGCTGGGCGTCGCGCAGGATGCCGCGCGCGGTCTCCGGGCGCATGTGGTGCAGGCTGCAGATCATCGTGCGCACGCCGCGCTCGCCCTCCGGAACGTTCGCCGCGTCGATCGGCGCCAGGGCATAGCGAACCCGCGGATTGCCGAGCCCGTTGATGTGAGCGGCCTGAAAACGATTCGGATAGAGATCCGAGAGCGTGAGCGACACGTCCTTCTCGCCATGCTCGGTTTCGAGTGCGCGCACGACGTCGAGCATCGGGCCGCTGCCGCCCGAGCACAGATCGAGCACCCTTCGCTCCGGGCTATGAGTGAGCGCCCGCGCGACGAGCCCGGCAATCAGCGTCTTGGTACCGAACGCGACGTGAAACGCGGCGATGTACCGCGTCATGCAGTCCCGCAGCCAGCCGGGGAACCACGGAAAATCTTCGAACTCGAAGAGATGGATCCGCTTCACGTGGCGCAACTTACCTCCGCTCGCCGACGTGGTCACGGACCCCCGGCTCCGGCGTTGGGCGAGACGGATTTGCCGAAGTCCGGCGCCCCGAAGTTCCCCTCATCCAGGGCTCTTCGCGTTTACGGAGGCTGGGGCGTGCGAGAATTCCACCTCGAGCTCGCCGAGCCGTCGAGCGCGCCGAGACGCTCGCGCTCGACTTCGGCGTGTCGGACCTACGGCGAAAGAGCGAGCTTTGCCCACGCGCGCGCGAGCGGCCCGCGATCGCTACACGAAAGAAAAACGCGCGTCTCCGCATCGAGCTCGAACCAGTAGTAGAGAAACGTTTCGCCCGGCGTGCACGTTTCGCCCGAGGTGCGGGAGCGTAGCCAGGCGCGACCACGCGCCACCGCCTCGCTCGATCCGTTTGCGGCGGCGAGCGCGAGAACGGCGAGGGACGTCTCGATGACGCTGCCGGCGAAGCTGCCGTCGGGTCGCTGCAAACGCAGCAAGAACGTTACCGCACGACTCATTGGGGCATCGTGGTTTCCGAGAGCCGCGAGCAGACGAACGGCATGAAACGTCGGCAGTACGAGAGAGGGGAACCAACGTCCGTCCCAGTGACCGTCGTCCGCCTGACGCTTCAATACGAAGTCTTTGGCTTGCTCGATCTCACGCGCGAACGTCGCCGGATCGACTCGCTGCATCAGATAGGCAATGTGCGCCGTGGTCTCGGTGCTCACGCCTTCCCAGTAGCGTGCACGCCCGCTCAGCACGGTGCGAAAACCTCCGCTTTCGGCGTCGAAGTAGTCTCGGGCGAGCGAGCTCAGGCTGTCGGTCAGTCGTCGCCGGTCGGTCCCGGCTTTCAAGAGCCCTTCGAGCACCATCGCCGTGTCGGCCGAGGTTGGCCCGTAGCCTGCGCTGTATTCCCACTGTCCCCGCTTCTCGTACGAAAGCAGTCGCTCGGCCAGCTTGGGAGAAGGCTCGGCCGCGAGAAGGACGCCGTACGGCGCGACGTTCCCCTCGTCGACGCGACCCAGGTACATGGGCTCGGTCGAAGTCAGCCGGTACACGTCGCAAGTCGTCAGAGGCTCGAGAGCATCGCGCGGCGCGGCCGGCAGGCGCAGCGCTCCCTGGATGCCCGAGAGCTCGGCCGGCGAAGAGGGGGCCCGCGACGGCAAGCACGGCGTGTCGGTGCGCTTTTTTTCGCTGCTGGGAGCGGTGACGGCGGGCGCGTTCGCATCACAAGCCGCTAGTGCGAGCACGCCGCAGAAGAGCCTCGCTACCGAGAGCATCATCGACGACCTCGGCGGTCGAGGATTCGCCGGCTCGTCTTGCCCGCCCACCGCCCGCTCTGGATCGCTGCGTCCATCCCGTAGGGGATCTTGCTCGGGTCCCAATGCGTGTAGTCGCCCGCAAGGAGCACTCGCGGCAGCGGCTGGCGCCGGTCGTCGCTGAAACCCCGGTAAACGTCGTCGCTGACGATCGTCCCGAGCTCTTGCCAGCGCTGAACGTCGGAAAATGCGAGATCGTGCCGCTGGATTCTCCCGACGCTCATGCGACCGAGCTCGTCGAGCGACCTAGCGAGCAGTGCGTCGTCCGCGAGCTTTGCGACGGATTCGGCTTTTTTTCCGGCGAAGTAGAGCGTCAGGACTCGATGTGCGTCACGCGACGTGGAGACGACGCTGCTCATGGCGAGCTCCGGAGTGACCACGTGACTGAACGGTTCCAAGACGTCTTTTTCGAGGCCCAGGGTGACGACGGCGCCGGAGCCATAACGCACCTTGGCGAGCCAGCCCGGCGCTCGAGTGCCCAAGAGCCTCGATGCAACGGAAGCGGTGGTGGCGATGACGGCGAGCTCGGCGCGGAACGTTTCCGAGCCGGCGGCGAGCTCGACGCGATCCTCGTAGACGCGCAGAGCCGAGACGTCCATTCCCAAGTGCGTACGCGCCGTGAGGTTCCGTGACAGAGCAGCGACGAGCTCGGAATTGCCTGCCTCGCGATGGTCCCACAGAACCGGTCGAGACCAGTCGCCCTGCCGTTCGGCGATGTACTCGCTGCGCGCACCCGGGTGGAGCAGGTTGAAGAAGGCGTCGGCGAGCGCCTGCGCCGACTCCGAGGACGGAGCCGTCGCCCCCAAAGACGCAGAAGAGCGTGGGCTCTGCGTCGCAAGCGCGACCGCCTCGGAAGCAGAGTCACCGAACAGCGTCTTGTCACCGACGGTGACGCCGACGCGTCCGCGCTCCTGAATCAAACGCGACGGTTCGTGGCCGGAGGGCGCGTTTCGCGCGTCATAGGCCATGAGCGCGCCGACCTCGTAGGAAATCCCGGCCTTCCGTTTGGTCGACACCCGACCACCGAGTCGCTCGTGCTTCTCGAGCAAGATCACGGATTTTTGCGCGAGCTCACACGCTGCCGAGAGCCCCGCAAGTCCGCCGCCGACGACGATGACGTCGGCGTCGAGCTTCGGGCCGTCGAGTTTGGCGGCGGGCGGAGCGCGCCTGCAAGCCGCGAACGGCAGCGCGGCGAAGCAAAGCCCGCGGCGAATGGGATTCACGTCATCCCCCCGCCGAGTTCGATCGAAGCGATCAGCGCGACGAGGTAAAGCGTGATGCCGAGGAGGAACGCGCGCACGCTCGAGCCGCGAGGCGGCCCGAAGATGGCTCGCGCCACGAGCGGGATGGTAAGGCAGGGGATTGCCGCCCAGAGCGCGCTCACGCCGCCCGTCGCGAAGAGCAGCGCCGGGGCGATCAGCAGCGCCACGAGGAACGCGACGCAAAGACCGCGGTGCAGGGGCCGCAAGCGCACGCCGCGCCGGAGCGCGAGGACGTAGAGCGTCTGGTTACCGGCTCGATAGTCCGCGCGAATGTCCTTGTAGTCCTTGAACGCGTTGAACACGGAGAAGCCGCCGAACACCAGAAAGGACGCGAAGAGAAAGGGCGCCGAAGGCTTCAGGCGGTAGAGGACGAGGGGCGTCACGCTCGCCCCGAGCACGAACGACGACCACGCCCACACGCCTTCACACTTGTAGTTGGTGGGAAAGAAGCGTTTTCCTCGATAAAACGGGAAGCTGTAGACGAACGACGCCGTGAGAAAGATGGCGAGCGGTGCGGCCACGAGGGCCGAGACGGCAAGGGCCGCGAAGACCGTGACGAGCGCCGTTGCCGTGAAGAAGTAGGCGTCTTCGCGAGCAACGTCCGCCGCCTTGCGTCCCCGGTCCTCGCGGAGGTCGAACGCGTCGTTCTGGACGAGCGCCGTCACGCAAAACTGCGCGATGGTGAGCGCGAGTACGAACGTAATCCAAAGGCGCGTCGAGGTGGAAACGGAAGGCGCATACAGCGCAGACACGGACGAGCCCAGAAAGACGAGCGCAACGAAGGGAAACGCGTGCGGCAGCCTGACGAGAACCCGCCGGAACAGCTCGCCTCGGGCGCCGAGGTAGGCGGCCTGTGCGACGAGGAGCTGGACGGCGGAAAGCAGTCCGAGTTGCTGGGCGGACGTCGCGCCACGATTCGACGGCAGAAGAGCTTCGACGAGCGAGCTCGGCCCGAGCGAGATGAACATCACGACGGCATACGCCCCCACCGCCGCCAACGCCGTGCGGGCGAGCGAACGCGTGACCTCCGCGACGTAGATGGTCAAGAGGACGACCACCAACCAGAGCACGATGCTCTCCCCGACGCTGAAGTGCGCTGGATCGAGCAGCGACCATTTCCAATTCGCAAGTCCCCCGCCCACGTAGGTGTAACGCCCCGCTCCCACTCCGAACAGCAAAAGGTCGAGGATGGGCGGGAGCACGCCGACGAACACACCCACCAGCACGACGCCCAGCACGGACGCGAGCGGCTTTCGCGTCACCCGGGCGGCGAGCAGGCCGAAGAGGTACGCGACGTGAAGGTAGAACGCGACGTTGTTGACGAGCGACGCCGCGGTCGAGCCTGGACGGCCGAGGATCAGGAGCTCGAGCTCG
>DASUTR010000790.1:0-12800 GCA_036374535.1 Polyangiaceae bacterium | reverse complement strand
GCTCCGCCTGCGTCGTCACCGTGGCTGGCGCCGTGCTGCCGCCACCCGTCGTTCCACCCTCGAGCGTAGCGAACCCGACGAGATGAACCGGGCAACCGCTGCCACCGCCCGCGCCACCACCGCTCTTCCCACCCTCGGTTCCGCTACCCGCGGCACCTGCGCTGCCTGCGACGTGGCCTCCGGCGCCGGAGCTCGTCCCGCCCGACGTCGCGCCTGCTGCCGGGCCGGCGCCGCCCGTCCCCGCGCCGCCCGTCGTGGATCCGCCCGTCCCCGCGCCGCCCGTCGCCGATCCAGCCGTCATGGATCCGCCCGTGACCGGCCCGGTCGAACCGCCCGACGCTCCGGCGCCGCCGGTTCCGGTTCCGCTGGTGCCGCCGCTCGAACCCGCGCTGTCGCCCGCAGCGTCGCCGCCCGTCGCTTCGAAGTCGGAGCAGCCCGCGACCCCGGGCGCGACGAGCGCCGCGAATCCGAGCGCGATCGTTCGTGTGCGCGCGGACGAGAGAACAACGGATCGTTTCATCGGCAGGATTTCTTAACGTGAAGGGGTGCGCGACACGGTCCCGCGACGGAGCAAGTTGCTCGTCGTGCCGAGAAGCAGCCACCGAAGTTCTTTGCCGGCAGCGACAGAAATTTCCATTGCGAACGGCGCTCCCTGCGGATGCGATCCGACGCAACCCATCCGTTCGGGGATGAGGTACATCTCGAAAAGACCATGAGACTCTCCGTCGCTGCTCTGGTCGTCGCGTGTGTGGGTTGCACCCCGACGGCCGCTCCTCCCCCCGGCGGAGAAGGGGAGAGTGGGAGCGGCGGGGCTTCGAGCGGCGCCGCGGGAACCGGTGCCACAAGCGGGAGCTCGGGTACGGGTCAGGGCGGAAGCTCCGGCGCGAGCGGCGCGAGCGGAGCTTCCGGTGCGTCGGGCGCGGGCGGTAGCGCGCCGCCGCCGGCAGCGGGCGTGCGGGTGCTCACCGAGTGCACCGATCCGAATCTCGTCGGTCCGACGCTCGTGCGCCGCCTCTCGCGCATCGAATACTACGCGTCGATCCGCGATCTCTTCGGCATGCAGGTGAGTCAGGGCGATCTCCCGTCCGACGAGCTCCTCGGCATGACGTTCACGGCCAACGTCACCATCCCGCTGACAGCCGACAATTTCCTCCGCTACGACACGATGGCGCGCGCCGTCGCCGACAACGTCGTGACGAACCTCAGCGCGCTTTCCGGGTGCGCCGCGACCGACGCCACGTGCGTCGAGGGCTTTCTGGTCGAAAAAGCGCGGCCCGCGTTTCACGGTGTGCTCGAGACGGCCGACCAGGAGCGGCTCCTCACGCTGTATCGCTCGCTCCGCGCCGAAGACGCGACGCTCGCCCTCGCGACCGCCATCCGTTGGATCGTCACCTCGCCGAGCTTCTTGTTCGTCATCGACTTCGGCGCGCCGGACGGCCCGTCGGCGCGCCTTTCGGGTGGCGAGATCGCGGGGCGCCTCGCGAGCTTCTTCTGGCGAAGCGTCCCCGACGAGGCGCTGCTCGCGGCAGCCGACGCCGGCGAGCTCGGCACGCCCGCGGGCGTTCGTGCTCAGGCCGAGCGCATGCTCGCCGATGCGAAGGCGAACGACGTGCTGAAGGCGTTCACGGACGAATGGCTCGGGCTGATTCCGCCGCTCCCGACGGCGCCGCCGCTCGAGCTCGCGATGGCCAAGGAGCCGTCCGACGTGTTCACGGCCGCGGCGCGCGGCGCGGGCACGTTCGCCGAGCTCATGAGTTCGACGCAGAGCCGCGGTAGCGCCGAGCTCGCGCAGTTCTACGGCGGCACGGCAGCGGGCGACGGCACGATGACGCTGCCCGAAAACCGCGAGGGTCTCTTGCTTCGGGCGAGCTTCCTCCGCACGCATTCGAGCGGCACGCGCGCTTCGCCCGTCAAGCGCGGCGAGCAGGTTCGGCGTGCGCTCCTGTGTGATCCCATCGACCTTCCGAGCGAACCCATCGACATGCAGGTTTCCGACGATCCGAACGTGACCGACAACGACGCGTTCGGCGCCCACGCCAAAGAGGAGTGCGTCGGCTGCCACAGCCAGATGGATCCGATCGGCTTCGGCTTCGCGAGCTACCGGGCCGACGGTAGCTTCGACGCCGCCGCGGTGGCGGAGACCGCGGGGCTCATCGTCGAGGGCAATCTCACGCCCATCTTGGAGACGCCCTTCCAGAACACCGGCGAGCTCATCGACGTTCTCGCGACGAACGAGATCTTGCGTCAGTGCTTCACGCTCCAGATGAACCGCTTTGCGCTGAGCCGCGGTGAGACCATGGCGGATTCGTGCGGCTTGCGCGACGTGTGGACCGCGTTCAACGCGAGCGGTGGCTCCGTTCGCACGTTGATGGTCGAGATCGCCGCGAGCTCCGTCTTCAACCGACGAAACACCGTCGTGCCCGGAGGCACGTGCCGATGAACCGCCTGAAAGCTTCCCGCCGAACGTTCCTCGCGAGCCTCGGGCTCACGACGGCGCTGCCGTTCCTCCGCACGCTTCCAGGTTACGCGCAGGGACAGCCCACGCCGAAGCTCATTCTCGTGTTCAGCGGCAACGGCCGCATCCGCCACCGCTGGGGCGCCGACGACACGACCGGCTCGCTCGTGTTCCGCCAGAACCTCGCGCCGCTGCAGCCGGTCGCCGAGCACGTCACGCTGCTCGAGGGCATTCGTAACTTCGCCGCCCCCGGCATCGGCGGAACGCACGAAGGCGGCATCATGTCCCTGTTCACGGGCGTCGGTCAGGGCTCCGTGAACGGCGGCAACCTCGGCGCGCCGAGCATCGATCAGATCTTCATGGCGGGCGTTCAGGGCACTGCGCGCCGCGACAGCTTGTATCAGCAGCTCGTCGCGAAGCTCGACCCCGCGCGCAACGCGACGCCGCAGAACCGTATCGCCTTCGACGCGTCGGGCAATCCGCGCGATCCCTGGCGCAGCGGTTGGGAGGTGACGGAGCAGTACCTCGCGGGCGCCATCCAGCCGCCGGATCCGGACATGGACGCCGAAGCGCGGCGGACGCGCGCGAATCAGGCGCTCTTCACGTCCCTTCAGGGGCAGATGGGGGACCTCATGCCGCGTCTCTGCAGCGAAGATCGCGTGCAGCTCCAGGGCATGCAGGAAGCGCTCGCCCAGGCGGGCCGCACGATGGATCGCGTCATGTGTAACCCGCCGACGCTGCCGCCGAAGCCGACGAACCTCCAGCCGTGGGAGCCCGTTTGGCAACCACCCGAGACGACCATCAATCTCGCCCAGAGCACGCACTGGTACCGCGATCGCTCGCGGCTCGCGATCGACTTGCTCGTTGCGTCGCTCGCGTGCGGGGTCACGAGAGCCGGCGTTCTCCAGTACGACCAGGGCGCGAGCGAGGCGCAGGCGGCGGGCCACCCGATGCACCACCACGAAACGTCACACATGGTGCCGCAGCTCGTGGAATACGTGGAGCAGCTGCCGGCAATGCCGCCCGACTACAAGACCATCGGCATCGATCACCAGGGCGATCCGCCCGAAGCGTTGCGCATGCGCTGCGACGAACACTGGAATCGCCTGTCCCAGTGGGAAACGTACTACGCCGAGGAGTTTGCCTACCTGGTCCAGCGGCTCCAGTCGGTCGGCGTCTTGAACGATACGATCATCGTCTGGGGCAGCGAGATCGACGACGGCCAGCACAAGCACTACAACATGCCGTTCGTGCTCGCCGCCGGTGCCGGCATTCCCATCCAGCGCGGCAAGGTGATCCGCTATCCGCTGTCGTTCGACGACAACCGCGTGCCCTCGGGCATGAGCCGGCCACACAACGATCTCTTGCGCACCGTGCTCCAGGCCTTGGGCACGAACGTTCCTTCGGTCGGCACCGCCCAGCACAACCAAGGAATCCTGACCGAGCTCCTCGCCTGACGCCGTTCGCTCGCCGATCGGCTAGTTGACGGCTCACGGAATCCCCTCCATGGCTCCGGGCCATGGTCGTTCTCGTCTTCGCCCATCCGTACCCCG
This sequence comes from Polyangiaceae bacterium, assembly GCA_036374535.1. Taxonomy (GTDB): domain Bacteria; phylum Myxococcota_A; class Polyangia; order Polyangiales; family Polyangiaceae; genus PMG-095. Next base: position 8,792 of record DASUTR010000790.1, on the reverse strand, counting down.
ACCGGTCGCGCGCGAACCGCCGGCTCCTCGCCGCAGTCGAAAAGCTCGACGGCGTCTCCGTGCGGTCGCTTTACGACATGTACCCGGGGTTCGACATCGACGTCGCCGCGGAGCAAAGCGCGCTCGAAGCGGCGAGCGCCGTCGTCTGGCAGCATCCGACCTACTGGTACACGGTGCCGGGGCTCCTCAAGCATTGGTTCGACAAGGTGCTGCTGCGCGGCTGGGCGTACGGCGAGGGCGGCTCGGCCCTCCGCGGCAAGCGTTGCTTGTGGGTCGCGACGACCGGCGGCGACGACGCGGCGTACTCCACCGCGGGCATGCACGGACGCGCGTTCGAAGCGTACGAGCCCGTCATCGAGCAAACGGCGGTCTTCTGCGGCATGCGCTGGGAAAAGCCGCTCGTCGTGCAGGGCGTGCACGATCTCGACGACGCCGAGCTCGAGGCGGCGGCGAGGGAGTATCGCGAGCGCGTCGAGCGGCTCCTCGGCGCGGAGCAGGCGTCATGAACGACCACGCGGCCGCCCACGAGCACCAGGCGCTCGTCAACGTCATCGTCTTTCTCGCCGCGGCCGTCGTGTGCGTCCCGGTAGCGAGTCGGCTGCGGCTGGGCTCGGTGCTCGGTTACCTCGCCGCGGGGTGCCTCATCGGACCGTTCGGCTTGCGGCTCGTCGAAGACCCGCACGCGACGATGCGGCTCGCCGAAATCGGCGTCGTCCTGATGCTGTTCGTGATCGGTCTCGAGCTCGATCCTTCGCACCTCTGGACCATGCGGCGTGCGGTGTTCGGCGGCGGCGCGATTCAGCTCGTGGCCTCGGCCCTCCCGCTCGGGGTCGGCGCCTATTTTCTCGGGCTTTCGTGGCAGGCGGCGACCGTCACGGGCTTCGCGCTCGGTCTCTCGTCGACCGCCGTCAGCATGCAGACGATGAGCGAGTGCAACATCCAATCCACGCCGACCGGACGCAGCGTGTTCGCGATTCTATTGTTTCAGGACATCGCGGCCATTCCACTGCTCGCCATGATCCCGCTGCTCGCGCACCGGGCCGGCGCCGAGCCCGAACAGTCGGGGGTCTTGCAGCTCGTCAAGGTGCTCACGGCCGTGGCCGCCGTGGTGGTGATCGGCCGCTTTCTCACGCGACCCGTCCTCCGCATGCTCGCCAAGACCGGCCTGCGCGAGGTGTTCAGCGCGTTCACGCTCTTGCTCGTCCTCGGCATCGCGGCGTTGATGGCCGGCGCAGGCATTTCGATGGCGCTCGGCGCGTTTCTCGCCGGGGTCTTGCTCGCCGGCTCCGAGTACCGCCACGCGCTCGAGACGGACATCCAGCCGTTTCGCGGTCTTCTGATGGGCCTCTTCTTCATCGCCGTGGGCATGAGCATCGATTTCGGGCTGATCGTGCGGCAGCCGCTCTTCGTCGTCGCGCTCGTGCTGGGCTTCCAGGTCTCGAAGCTCGCGGCGCTACGGCTCGTTGCGCAGATTCTGGGCGTGACGCCGCGCCAGCGCTACCTGTTCGCGGCGCTGCTCGCGCAGGGCGGCGAGTTCGCGTTCGTCGTCTTCGGCGTGGCCGCGCGCGAGAAGCTCTTGCCGGGAGACTGGAGCGGGCTATTGACGCTCGCGGTGGCGCTGTCGATGGCGCTCACGCCGGTGCTCTTGATCCTGCGCGACCAGATGTACCGGCGCTTCAACACGACGCCCGATCGCCAGCCCGACACGATCGAGGACACGAACGCCCAGGTGATCATCGCGGGCTTCGGGCGCTTCGGTCAGATCGTGGGACGGCTCCTGTTTGCGAGCGGCATCAAAGCGACGGTCCTCGACCACGACCCCGATCAAATCGAGCTCCTGAAGCGCTTCGATTTCCGCGTCTACTACGGGGACGCCACGCGCCTCGATCTCCTGCACGCCGCCGGCGCGGAGCGAGCAAAGGTGCTCGTGCTCGCCATCGACGATCCCGAAGCCAGCGTTCGCGTCGCGGAATCGGTGCGCGAGCATTTTCCGCATCTCACGATCGTGGCGAGGGCGAGAAACCTCGCGCACTGGCAGAAGCTCCGGGCGCTCGGCGTGCGCCTGGTCGAGCGAGAGACGTTCGAGGCCGCGGTCGTCGTCGGCCGGCACACCCTCGAGGCCCTGGGCGTGCGCCCGTACGAGGCGCGCGAGCGCGCCGACACGTTCCGTCGGCACAATTTCCGCGCGCTCGAAGAGCTCCTGCCCGTCTGGGACAACGAGGCCGAGCGCGTGAACGCCGCCAAGGCGTCGCGCGAACAGCTCGAGAAGCAAATGGAGCGCGATCGCTCGGACCTCGAGCGCCACAGCACGCGCGGCTGGCGGCGCCACGACGGCGGGGCGAATCGAGAGCCCACCGCGAACGAAACCTCGGAGTCGACCTAGCGCCGGCGCCGCGGAGCTCAGGGCGCGCCGAGCTCACGGCGCGTGCGCTCCCGCGAGCGGTCGAGCTGTTCCGGCGTTGCGCCGAGCTCGACCAGCAAGTGCTCGGCGAGCGCGAGCGCGACTTCCACCTCGGCCGACACGACGACGTCGGCGCCGGCTCGAATCGACGCGGGCACGTCGCGCAGGTAGGTCGAGCGAGCGAAAATACGGATATCCGGGTTTGCGTCGCGGGCCGCGTGAACGATCGCTTCGGGCGGCGTACCCGAAGCCGCGAACACGAGCGTCGTCGCGGAGGCGATGCCCGCGTGCTCGAGGATCGTCGGCTGCGAAGCGTCGCCGTGAACGGCACGAATCCCCGCTTCTCCGAGCGTGCGAGCGGTCTCGTGGTTGAGCTCGATGACCGTCGACTCGATGCCGTTTTCGCGCAGCACGCGCACGACGGTTTGCCCCACGGGACCGTAGCCGACCACGACGGCTCGGTGCACCGCGTCGCGGCCGCTCGGTCTCGGCGGGCCGAGCTCGGTGGCGTTCCCCCGCGAAAGCCGCCGGGTCACGGGTTCCACCAGGCGAAACAGCAGCGGGTTCAGCGTGATGGACACGATCGACGTCGCGACGAGCACCTGGCTCGCGGCTTCCGGCAGCACGCCGAGCTCGCGCCCGAGCGTCGCCAGGATGAACGAAAATTCACCGATTTGCGCGAGAGCAACGGCGACGGTCGCCGCGGTTCGCACCGGATGGCGGAGCACGCGCACGGCGACGAACGCAGCCGCCGCTTTGCCGACGATGACCACGGCGAGCGTCGCGACGATGACCGGCCAGAGCTCGAGCAATCGTCCCGGATCGACGAGCATGCCGACCGCCACGAAGAACAAGACCGAAAACGCGTCGCGCATGGGAAGCGCTTCCGAAGCCGCGCGATGGCCGAACTGGGAACGCCCCACCACCATGCCGGCGAGGAACGCTCCGAGCGCCATCGAAACGCCGAACACCAGCGCCGAGCCGACGGCGATGCCGAGCGCGAGGACCAGCACCGTCAGCGTGAAAAGCTCGCGCGATTTGGTGCTCGCGACGAACGCGAAGAGCTTCGGCGCGAGCCAGCGTCCGATGGCCCACGTGAGGCCGACGACGGCGAGCATTTTGGCGAACGCCGAGCCGACTCCCAACACGAGACCGCCGGCGTTCGATTGGGCTCCGCTCGCCGCCACCCCGGGCAGGGTGACCAGCACGAGCACGGTGAAGATGTCCTCCACGACGAGCCAGCCCACCGCGACATGCCCGGCCGGCGTGTGGAGGACGTCGTAGTCGGAGAGCACGCGCACGAGCACGACGGTGCTCGCCACCGAAATCGCGAGGCCGAACACGACTCCGGCCTCCGTGCCCCAGCCGAACACTCGCGCAATGAACGTCCCGAGCGCCGTCGCGACGGCGATTTGGATGATGGCGCCCGGAATCGCGATCTTTCTGACCGCGAGCAGGTCTTCGGCGTGGAAATGGAGCCCCACGCCGAACATCAAGAGCACGACGCCGAGCTCGGAGAACTGCTCCGCGAGGCGCGCGTCGGCCGTGAACCCCGGCGTGAACGGACCGACCAAGACGCCGGCCAAGAGGTAGCCGACGATGGGCGAGAGCCGCAGGCTCTGGGTCAAGAGGCCGAGCACGAGCGCGGCGCCGAGGGCGCCAGCCAGCGTCAGAATGAGCTCGAGATTATGGGCCAAGGAGGGTTCCTCTTCGTCGCTCGGCGCGGGGCCCGGACCACCAGGCCCGGACCCCGCTCGATTCGATCAATTCGTCGACATCCCGTAGAGGATGACCAAGCCGAGCAGGAGCGCGAGCCCGATCAGCAGGGGCAGCGCGTTTCCCGACGGTGCGTGGCGTTTCTCCTCGGACGGGTCCGGCGAGCGCTTTTCATGCTCGATCATTGGACACCGCGTGCGTGTTCCCCGGAGCGGAGGACACCGTGAAATGTTTTTGTTTTGGCGCCTAGGGAGCGAACGCGACGCTACTTGGAGGTTCTTCCGCGTCCATGCGAGGCACGTGGCGACGCCAACCGACGCTCGCGGCGCGGCGCGCCCCGTGCGGCGGGTGCGCGACATCGCGAGTCGCTCGGCGTGTGTCCACGCGCAGGCGAGCGGCCTTCTCCGACACCGCGGGGAGGCGCGCGGTGAACGGTGTCGCCGCGACGCTCGCGGAGGCCAGGCTTTGCGGGGCCCATCCGTCGCTCGAGCGCGGCAGGCTCCCGGCTTGGATGACCGGAAATTCCGCAAAAACCGGCTCCACCGGCCGCTCGTGCGGGGCGTGCACGCCAGCGAGGGCGGCGACGAGCAGAGCGAGCGCGAAGAGCGAGTAGCGCACGATTTCGTTCAAGCACGAGCGCGTCTCGTGCGCAACGGCGTCCGGTCGCTTTTTCGCGCTTCACGCCTCGCGTGACGTCACGAGCCGCCCTTCGGTCGGGGCGGAACGATCGACGGCGACGAGGGGCGCGGAATCGAGAGCGGTGCGGGCTCGGGCAGCACGTCCTCGAACACTTCGCCGTAGATTTCCCAGACCGTGACGAACAGCGCGGCGATGATGGGCCCGATGACGACGCCCACCGCGCCGAACATCGTGATGCCGCCGAGCGTCGAGAGCAGCACCAAGAGATCCGACATTTTCGTGTCTTTGCCGACGAGCCAGGGTCGCAAAAAATTGTCGATCGTTCCGACGACCACGACGCACCAGATGGCGAGAAGCACGGCCGCGAGCGTATGGCCCGTAGCGAAGAGGTACACGACGGCCGGAACCCACACCACCGCGGTACCGATGCCCGGTACAATCGAGAATACGGCCATGACCGTCGCCCAGAGAGCGGCGCCTTGGATGCCCGCGACCCAGAAGCCGATACCGCCCGCCGCCCCTTGCGCGATCCCGACGACGCCGGAGCCCTTGATGGTCGCACGCGCCACGGACACGAAGCGCGCGACGAGCCGCTCCTCGTCTTCGGGGGGGAGCGGCAAGTAGTAGAGGATCTTTTGTAGCGTTTCGCGGCCGTCGAGCAGGAAGAAGAACGTCGCGTACAGCATCACGAACAACAGCAGGAAGAACGAGAACGTCTCGCGCGCCGCAGCCGTGGCGGCCGCGACCACGAGGGAACCCAGCGTGCTTCCGAGCTCTCCGAGCTTCGCGAGGATCTGGTTTCGGTAGGGGCGCAGCGACTCGAGCTCGGGAAACCGTTCGGCGAGACTGTTGAACGTTCCGACCTGGCCGAGGTGGTCGCGCGCCCACGGCCCCACCTCCTGGGCGATGTCGACGGCCTGGACGCCGACGATGATGGCGAACGTGACGACCGGGCCGATACCGAGGAAGAACAGGAGCGCCGTCGCGACGGCCGCCGCGAGAGAACGGCGGCCGCCGAAGCGCTGGATCATCCGCTTGTTGAGCGGGCGCAGAATGCCCGCGGCGAGCGCCGCGAGCAGGAGCGCGATCAAGAACTCCGCGATCATCCCCAAGAAGAGCAGAGTGATGCCGAGCGCGACGACGACGAGCACGACGCGCCGCAGGCGCTCTGGGTCGTGCGTCAAATCGCGCATGGCGGCCGCGATAGTAGTGCCGCGTCCAGCAAGTCACGAGCTATTTCACGCTCATTCGAACGCGCCGAGCGTCGGCGGCGAAGCGCGCGGCGCGCCCGCGAAATCGGCGACCGGAAGCTCGACGGCCGCCGTGCTCGTGCCCGCACCCGCGAGCGGGCTCGTCGCTTCCGGCGCGAAATCCTCGGGGCGAGCGCCCTCGAGCTTCGGCGCGTCGCCGCTCCCGAGGCCGGCGAAGCCGGGGTCGTTCGCGACGAGATCGTGTGCGGCGTCTTGCCACTGCCCGAGGGATTTTCCGAAGGCGTTGTAGTCGCCGCGGTGCTCCTCCGGATCGAACGCGCCGCCGAGATGAGCGTAATTGACGCTCAGGATCACGTTGTTGAAGAGGTCGAGGTCGCTCACGTTCACGCCGACGGCAAGCCCTCCGTACGCGCCTTGGTGGCGCCCCCAGATCGTGTTGTGGACGAGCGTAAGCCCGCGCACGTCCTCGAGGTAGATCACGAAGCCCGTGTCGGGGTTGTAGAGCACGTTGTTCGCGAGCACGATGTTCTCGCAGTACTCGTTCGGGCCGTCGCCGAGCTCGTCCGCCCAATTGCCGAAGAAGAACGTGGAGGTGCTGGCGATGTCGTGCGCGTAATTGCCGACGAAGCGGCTGTCGTGCACGTCGTAGATTTCGATGCCGTCGCTGTGGCCGTTGTCGCAGGGTCCCGTGCAGCCGGCGTCGGTTCCGCAGCCGTAGAGCGAATCGATTTCGTTGCCTTCGAACGTGAAGTTCGTGCTCCCGCCGACGACGACGCCGTCGTCCGCGATGTCGTGAATGCGGCTCGCCGCGATCGTGACGTCGTCGCCGCCGACGACGACGCCCGTGCAGGCGCCCGCGGTGTGCCGGTTTTCCGTCATCGCGAGCGCGCCGTCGACGTCGACGCCGCGAAAGTCGATCGCGTCGCCCGCTATTTGCACGACCGTCCCGGCGAACGTACCGACGACGCGGAGCGCGCCGCGCCCGTCGAGGTCGTACGCTCCCGTCTCGAACTCGAGCTCCCCGAATACGGCTTCGCCCGCGGCGTACGCGTCGTTCCAGCCCGCGCCGTCACCGTGGTCGTCGGGGGTGGCGCGCAGCACGCGGATCCGCTGCGCGCCCGCTTCCGCATCGTCGAACGAGTACGCGGGGTACTCTCCCGCGGCCACGAAGTAGACGTGACCGCGCGTGAGCGCGGCCGGAAGCGCCGTATAGGCGTCGTCCCAGCTCGACCCGTCGTTCGCTCCGGTGGCGTCCGCCCGGACGTAGCGACAATCGCTCCGACAGACCGCCGCGCCTCCGCTACCCGCGCCGCCGCTCGTCCCGCCGGCACCGTTGCCGCCGTTTCCCCCTTGCGCGGGTGAGCCCGACGCGGCCCCGCTTCCGCCATTTCCACTCACCGAGCCCGCGGAGCCGCCCGTCGCGGAGCCGCCCGTCGCGGAGCCGCCCGTGCCGTCGCCGGGCGTCGCTTCCTCGGACCCGCAGGCCGTCACGAAGAGCGCGGCGAGCGCGAGGCCCGAGCCGCGGCTACTCGAGCGTCGAATTCGTCACCTCGATTCGCGTGTCGTCGTGCATCGAAATCCCCGGTCGCGCGTACCAACTGCCTCCGGTGTTGTTCCGTATGACCGAGTCGCGGATGACGATGTTGCCGCTATGATCGTTCGAAACGAAAAAGATCGCGGAGCCGTGCGCGTTCACGACGTTGTTTTCGATCGTCGTGCCGCAGAGGGTCAGCGTCATGGCGGTACCGTCGTTGTAGATGGCGCCGCCGCTGCCGCCGCCGGGTGTGCCCGACTGGGCCGGATTGCCGCCGTTGCCGACGGCGTGGTTGTGGGAAAACAAGCTGTTTACGACGGTCCACGACACGCCGATGCTGCTGATGCCTCCGCCGTTCGAGCAGCTTCCGCCGAGCTCCGGCGCGCCGCCGAACGTGCTGTTCACGACGTGGACGGGGTTGCCCTCGAATTGGCTGAGGACGCGTACCGCGGCGCCGCCGAGATCGGGCCCCGTCGTGTCGCACGTGTTCGAAAAGAATCGTGAATTGATGATCTTGAAGCGGCCGCCGCGCACGAAGATCGCACCGCCTCCGCCGCCTTCCTCGAGCTCGCCCGTCGAGTTGCCGTCGACGAAGGTCAGGTTCTGCACGGTGAGCTCCGGATGGTCTTGGTTCTGACACGTCGGCGTCGTCCAGTGCTGCGCCTCGTCGCAGGTGTTCATGTAGAGGATGCGCGTCGCGCCGCCGCCGCTCAAGGTGACCTTGCCGCCGCCGTCGATGACGATACGCGGGCCGGTGTCGTTGAAGATCTTCGCCGGGCGCTCGAGCGTGATCGTGACGGGGTCGTGCCCGCAATCGAAGGTGATGACTCCGCCGAGCGCGACGGCGTCCACGAACGCGTCGCCCGTGCAGCTCTCGGGCGAACCGTCGCCGACGACGTGCTCGGGCGCCGACGTGTCTTCGAGCGCGCCTTCGGCGGGCACGTCGCAGTTTCCGTCGGGATTGCCCGCAGGCGGGCCGTCGCCCGGGTCCGTCGCGCCGCTGCCGGCGCTGCCACCCGAGCTCGTACCACCGCTCGGCGTGCCGCCCGTCTCGGCCTCGTCGCTCGGATTCGACTCGTCGCTCGAGCCACAAGCCGAAAGCACGAGGGCCGAAACGAGCGCGAGACACGGCAGCCCGTGGCGCACGAACGTACCCAGCATGCCTCGAAGCATAGATCCGATCGCGAACGAGCGGGACGTCCCCCGCTCACCGACAATGTGGGATTCGGTACGAGCCTTACTCCACCGACTCGTGTCGTCAGTTCTGCGGCCCGCCGAGGTCCACGCCGAC
>DASUTR010000789.1:0-15628 GCA_036374535.1 Polyangiaceae bacterium | reverse complement strand
CACCAGCTGAACGCCACGGCGGGTGTCGAGGTCGGCCCCGGCGGCGGTTACGCGACCCTCACGTACGTCGCGGCGATGCGTGAGGAAGCGGGCGGCGAGCCCGTGGACGACGGCCTCCACACGGACGAGCAGGTGACCCTGGACATCGGCGCCCACTACCGCGTGCTCGGTCCGCTCGACGTCTACGCCAATCTACGAAACGTCCTCGACTCGCACGACATCGTCGCGAGAAGGCCGTTCGGCGCTCGACCGAACGCGCCGCGCTGGCTCCAAGTCGGCGTGAAGGTCGATCTCTAACCGGCCGGCGTCGTCGGCCGGCCGGGCTCGTCGAGGTCGCCGTCGCTCGGCTCGCGCAGCCGCGCGCGGAAAAACGACTGGCGCATCGCCAGGAACGCCGGCAGCAGCACGACGCAGATCACGAGGTTTACCACGAGGCCGACGAGCGCCACGCGACCGAAGGACGCGAGTCCCGGATGTTCGGCGAACGCGAGCACGCCGAAACCGAAGATGTCCGTGAGGATGGCGCCGAAGATGTTCCAGCCCGTGTGGCGCCACACGGTTTCCAGCGGCTCGCCTTCGGCGACGCGCGTCACGATGTGCATGCCATCGTCGACGCTGATCCCGAGCAGGATCGGAATGACGATCATGTTCAGGTAGTTGAGATCGATGTCGAGGAGCGACAAGAGCCCCGCCGAAGCGATTGCCGTGAGCACGGCGGGCAACGCGGCGAGCATCGCCGCGAGCCAGCCGCCGGCGGTGAGCCGCAGCAAGAGCGCGACGAGCACGAGCGTCATCGTGAGAATGCGCGGCGCGTCGCGCTCGACGATCTCGAGGATGTCGGCCATCACCATGGGCTCCCCGGCCACGGTGAGCATGGATTTGTCCCCGGCCTCGAGCTCCTTCACCTGGCGCGCGAGCTCGCGCACGGCCGGGCCGTTGCTCATGCTCACGGTGGGGAACGCGAGCACGAAGTGGCCCGGACCGCTGCCGTCGCGCGCTTCGAACGGCGCGAGCACGCCTTCCGGGAGATCGGCGCGCGTAAACGGCTCGGCCTGCGCCATGCTTTCGAGGCGCTCCGCGTCACGGCGCTCCTCCGGAGACAGGTCTTCGAACGAGAACTTGCCGAGCGTCTTTCCGATCTGCGCGAGAATCGGTTTCTTTTCGGCTTGGTCCTCCGGAACGAGCTCACCGAGCGTCGCGACCTGGCCGATCGTCGCGCGCGAGCCGAGCGCCGCCATGCGCTTGCGCAGCGACTCCGCGACGGCCGCGGCCTGCGAGTCGTTCCCGGCGAGCACGACGAGCGGCGTCTGCGAACGGCCGAGCAGCTGGTTGATCTCGGGATCGAGGTGGAAGCTCGGAAGATCGGCGCGATCGAGCGCGGCGAAATCGGCGTCGAAATGCACCTTCGGGGCGCGCACCGAAAGAATGCCCAGCACGACGACGAGAGCGGCGGCGAGCCAGGGCGCGTGGCGCATCATCGCCGGAACGAACGGCAGGTGGAGATCGCGCGGCAGCGACGAGGTCTTGGGCAGGAAACGCGTGAAGAGCCCGAGCAGCGCCGGCAGCACGGTCACGTACGACGCGAGCAAGAGCAGCATGCCGCCCGCCGTGAGCAGGCCGAACTCGCGAAAGGCGCGAAAATCGGAGAGCGCGAGACAGCCGAAGGCCGCTGCCGTGGTGAGAGCCGCCGCCACGGACACGCGCCCGGCGTCGGCGAGCGCGATGCAGACGGCGCGCTCCGGCTCGCAGCCGTTCCGGCGAGCTTCGTCGTAACGGCCGAGCATGTGGATGCCGTTGTCGATACCGATGCCGAGCAGAATCGCTCCCACGAACGCCGTCAGCACGTTCAGCGTGCCGAAGCCGAAGCCCGCGAGCCCGTACACGAGCTCGAGTCCCAGCATGAGCGGCGTCATCACGAGCAGCACCGCCGACAGACGTCGAAAGTGCAACCCGACGTAGAGGAGGACGAGACCGAAAGCGAGTGAGCCCGTGAACGCGAGATCGCGCACGAGCACGCGTTCGAGGTCGACGCGCTTCTTGTAGCGACCCGCGAGCTCGGTCGTGAGCCCGCCGAACTTCGCAGGCGAGACGCGCGCGACGACGCGTTCGACGTCGGCCGTGACCTTGCGCGAAAATTCCAGGTTCGAAGCAAGGTCGGTCGGGTGCACGAAGATCGCGAGCTCGTTCGCGTTCTCGTAGTAGGGGCTCTTGGACGCGCTCGTGCCGCTCGCTTCGCGCAGGCGCCCTTCGTACTTCTTGCGGATATCGTCGATCTCGACCGGCGGCGGCGGCTCGTCGTCGAGGTCGAGCTGCGCGCGGGCGACCTCGTGCCGGAGACGCGCGTCGAGCCGGTCGCGGAGCGTCTCGAGGTCTTGCTTGTCGACGAAATAGAGCGAGCGCTTCTCGAAGAACTCGTTGGGACGCCGCGCGTCCACGTAGTGGACGGTGGGCAGGCGTGCGAGTTCGGGCGCGACGGCGTCGGCGAACGCGTGGCGCTGCTCGGCCGTGCCGCCCTCCACCACGACGACCACGTTGCCGACGCCACCGAAGCGCTCGCGCAACGTCTCCACGTTCCGCACGCTTTCGTACCAGGGCGGAAGCAGCTCCGATAGATCCGGATCGAGCTTCAACCGCGAGGCGCCGATCGCCGCGACGATGGCCGCGGCGGCGGCGACGAGCAGGGTGAGCGCCCCGTGTCGAAAGCAGAGACCGCCCAGCCGCCCGAGAGCCCTCTTGAGCACGAGCGCGACGGAACGCGCGCCCGGCTCAGGGTCTCGTTGCAACCGCGGGCTCCGAGTGTACCGCCGGCTCCGAGATGTGAGGATGGTCCGCGTCGTCCTTCACGAACACGAAGTCGCGCTGCAGCGGGTAGCTCCAGGTCGCGAACAAAACGCCGCGGGCGATGCACCAGGCAACGACGAACGGCAGGCCGAGCGTCGAGAGCAGCGCGACGCCGCCCGCGTTGAGACCGGCCGTCGCCGCCGAAACGACGATGTAGCGCGTGATCTGCGGAGCCCAGGCGCCGCCCGCCGAGAAAGCCCAGACGCGCGACAATACGAAGGAGACCGCGGCGCCCGCAATGCAGCCGACCGCCGTCGAGAGCGACGGATGGCCCGCCATCAGGTACACGAGACCCGCGGCGATCATGAAATCGACGAGCGTCGCGACGCCGTTCGAGACGGCGGCGCGAACGGGGCGGCCGATGCCGGTTTCCGTGGTGCCTCCGAGCAGTCGCACGAGACCGTGCAGGCGCTGGAGCGCCGTCGCATGCGACGTGATCGCGAGGACGACGAGCGCGACGATCGCCAGCCGGTGCGGCGGATGCGGAACGTCCGGCGCCAGAACGACCTCGACGATGGGGCTCATGGCCGTTCCGATGCCGAGCAGGAGCACGCGCTCGGGGCGCTGCATGAAGCCCACGTCCGCCATGCGAACGCCGAGGGATTCGCCGCGGGCGCGCACGTAGGGAACGAGCAACGAGCCGGTCAGCGCGAGCAGGCACGCGACGAGCACCCAGCTGTCCCGGTAGTACCAAGCGAGCCCGACGATCAGCGCGCTCTCGACGTAGCGATCGAGAATCGAGTCGAGCGCCGCTCCCGTGGGCGAGGTACGCCCGGTGCTGCGGGCGACGCGGCCGTCGAGAAAATCGAGCGCGCCGGCCACGATGAAGAGCCACCCGCCGAGCGCGAAACGACCCGCCGCGACGCCGACGCCCGCTCCGAACGCGATCGCGAAGGAGAGCGAGGTGATGGCGTTCGGTGGAAAGCGAACGCGCGCGAGCACCGTCCAGAACGGACGCATGGTCCACGCGAAGAAGTGACGGAGCCCCGCAGTCGTGAGCCCGCCCTGGCCGCGGTGCTCCATCTCTTCGTCGTGGAAGGGTCCCTTGAGCGAGCGCCGCACGCCGTACGCCACCGCCGCGACCGCGAAGTAAGCGAGCAGGAAGAGCGCCGGGGCGATCGCGCTCCAGACACGCTCCGACCCGCTCAGGCGGCCGAACAACCAATGCGCGAGGTCGGTGCTCATGGCTGCGCCTCGATAGCGCGACGCAGAACCGAAGCAAGCCGCGGGCCGTACACTGCGAACGGAATCGCGAGCGCCACGCCTCCGAGCACGTCGAGAATGTAGTGGTGGCGCAAATAAATCGCCGAGAACGCCATGGACACCGCGAACGCGATGGTGCCCCAGCGCAGCGCACCGCGCAGAGGATAAACCATCCAGGCGACGAGCGTCGCGTACGCGCAGTGCAGTGACGGCATCGCGCCGAACACGTTCGCGCTCTGCGAGTAGAAGTTCGCGGCGAGCGGGTAGCCGATGAGCGCGTCCACCCGTGCGAGGCCCGCGGGGCTCGACGCGGCGTCGAGCACGGCGGGGCCGAGACCGTATTGATCGACGTACCAGGGCGGTGCGGCCGGAAATACGAGCCAGAGCGCCCAGCCGACGAGGTTCATCGCGACGAAGGACACCGAGAGATCGAACATCTTCGGGCGCTCGCGGAAGAAGAGGTAGCCCGCGATCACGAACACCTGGAGCATGAAGACGAAGTACGTGACGCCGGTCAGGACATCGACGATCGGGTGCGTGTGCGACGAGAGGATATCGCTGAGGGCGCGAGGACCCTCGCTCGTCGGGACCGAGAAGAGCGCCGCCTCCCACGCATGCAAATCGGCGACGTGGATCTCGCCGCGGAGCGGGACGAGCCGCCGGTACCCTTCATAGCAAAAGCCAGAAAAGAAGAACGGCGACGCGTACAGCAGGAACGTGAGACCCGGATGGCGCTCCGTCCGGCGCAGCGGGACGGCCACCGAGCTCGCCGAAGAACGAGCTACTGGATGGAAGGCGCCATCGGCGGCCATGATCAATCGTAGTACTCGCGTCCGAGGTGGGTGATGAGCTGCTCGCCCCGCATCCACCGGAGCGTATTCTTGAGCTTCATGAGCTGAATGAAAAGGTCATGCTCGGGGTAGAGGCCTTCGGGCGTCATGGGGCTCTTGAAATAGAAACTCAACCACTCTTGGATGCCCGAGAGGCCCGCGCGGGCTCCTAGATCGAGAAACAGCGCCAGATCGAGCACCAGGGGTGCCGCGAGAATGGAATCGCGGCACAGAAAATCGATCTTGATCTGCATCGGGTAACCGAGCCACCCGAAGATATCGATGTTGTCCCAGCCTTCTTTGGAGTCCCCTCGCGGCGGATAGTACTCGATTCGGACCTTGTGGTGGATGTCGCCATAGAGCGACGGGTAACGCTTCGGCTCGAGGACGTGCTCGAGCACACCGAGCTTCGACACTTCTTTGGTTCTGAAGTTCTCGGGATCGTCGAGCACTTCACCGTCGCGGTTACCGAGGATATTCGTCGAAAACCAGCCGTGAAGACCGAGAGCGCGCGCCTTGAACGCGGGCGCGAGAATCGTCTTCATGAGCGTCTGCCCGGTCTTGAAATCCTTTCCGCAGATCGGGACGCTCATGTCCTGAGCGAGCGCGAACGCGGCCGGGAAATCGACGCTGAGATTCGGCGCGCCGTTCGCGTAGGGCACGCCTTCCTTCATGCACGCCCACGCGTAGAGAGCCGAGCCGGTGATCGAAGGATCGTTTTTTTCCAGGGCGCGCTCGAACTTCGCGATGCTCTGGTGCGCTTCGGTCGGCTCGACGTAGCGCTCGGTGCTGCCGCACCACACCGCGACGACGCGATCGACCCCCTGCTCCTTCTTGAAGGTGCGAATATCGTCGCGCAGTTGCTCGACCATTTCGGCCTTGTTCGACGCCTGCTTGACGTGCGTACCGTGGAGCCGCTTCACGTCCTCGGGGTAAAACGCCGCACGCATCGGCCGGACGGCCTCGAGGTCTGCGGCGACGGGCGCGAGGTGGCGCTCTTCCAACACCGCGGCTTCGCGGGCCGATTCGAGCGCGTTGCTCGGAAACAGGTCCCATCCGCCGAAGACGAGATCGTCGAGGGACGCGAGCGGAACGAAGTCCTTGATCGCGGGCACTCGGTCGTCCGTGCGCTTTCCGAGCCGGATCGTGCCGAGTTGCGTCAGCGAGCCGACCGGCTGGGCGAGGCCGCGGCGCGTGAGAAAACAGCCCGCGAGGAACGTGCTCGCCACTGCTCCCATACCGGGCAAGAGGACGCCGAGTTTCCCCTTGGGCGTGGCTATCTGGTTCGGTCTATGCATGCGTGTCACACGCTTGGGGCTCCTTTCGGCCCATGTAAAGCCCCCCACCTGTCATTTCGTCGTCGACGGAACGTCGACGAGAATCGACGAGCCGACGGGATTGTGACACGAGTCGAGTGGACGGTGCGTTTCGTTGCGGCATCGTGTCGAGCCCGGTGTTGCGAGAATCATGCCGGGAGTTAAGGCAGGACATGGCGAAAGTGCTCTTTTCCGGGAATGGCTCGATGACCGTGGGTTTCCATCGAGCGGCGCTCGCCATTGCCTGCGCATTGACGCTGTTCTCGGGCGCCGCGAGCGCCGCGCCGAAACGCCTCTCCCTCAACGAGGCCGTCGCGAAGGCGCGGCAAAATCCGCTCGTGCGCGCTGCAAGCGAGCAACGCCGCGCCGCGGAGGCGCGACTCGCCGAAGCGCGCGGCGCGCGCTTTCCACGCGCCGAGATCGTCTCGTTTCTCGCGCCGAGTCCCGACATTCAGTGCCTGAATGCCGACTGCACCCGCACTGATCCGCGTGATCCTCGCTTCGCGGCGGACGGTCTCTTCGGCGGCGTTCGCGTGGGCTTGATCCAGCCGCTCTACACGTTCGGCAAGATCGACGCTGCCATCGACGCCGCGGGGAGCGCCGCGCACGCCAACGAGGCGCTCGCAGCGGGCGTCGTTGCCGATTTGTCGCTCGAAACCACGCGGTCGTACTACGGCGTCGGACTCGCGCGCGAGCTCGTCGCGATGCTCGAAGACGGCCAGCAGCAGCTCTCGAAGGGCAAGCAGACCCTCGTCGAGCGGCTCGAGCGCGGCGAGCCGGACGTGACGATCCAAGATCGACTGCGTCTCGACACGTTCCAAGCGGAAGTCGCGCTCCGACTGAGCGAGGCCCGCGAAGGCGAAGCCATGGCGCTGCTCGCGTTACGCACACTGGTCGGCGACGCGGAAGCGGACACCGACGGCGCACCGCTCGAGGCGATCGAGTTCTCGCTCGGGGCTCCGAAGGGCTACGTCGCGCGCGCACAGTCTGGACGGCACGAGCTCCGCGCCGCGCGTGAGGGAGTCGCCGCGCTCGAAGGCGCGAGCCGGCTCGAGCAGGCGAAGTGGTTCCCCGATTTCTTGCTCGTCGGCGGATTCAACGTGGCGCGGGCGCAGGGCGTCGACCAAACGCCTTCGGCGTTCGCGAACGATCCCTTCAACACCACGACGGGGGAAGTCGCGCTCGTCATGAAGTGGAGCGTCGATCCCGGCGGTCAGCTCGCGCGCGTCGAGCGCGCCGACTCCGAGCTCGGTCGTGCGCGCGCGTTGCTCGAGGCGGCGAATCGTGCGGGCGGCGCAGCCGTGCTCCAGGCGCACACCCACGCGGTCGAAGCGCGCGCGAGGCTCGATGCCGCGCGCGAGGGTGAGAAAAACGCCCGCGGCTGGATAGCGTCCGTGATTCAAGCGGACGCCATTGGCACGACTTCTGCAAGAGATCTCGCCGACGCCTACCTTGCATATTTCACCCTTCACGGCCGTCTACTTCAAAGCACGTACGATTGGAATCTCGCCGTCATGACCCTGCAGCGCGCCATTGGCCAATCTCCCTCACCGAAGGCACGACGATGAGCACGTTCTCGCGCAGAGCCCTGGTCGTCCTGACCGCCCTCCTGACGCTCGCGGTCGGCAACCCCGCCTCCGCGGCAGAAGGCCCCGCGACGGCGAGCGTCCGTAAGGCCAACCAAACGCTGAGCGAGCTCCTGCGCAAGAAGGCCGCACCCGGAAGCGCGGAAGAAAAAGCGCTCACGAAAGAGGTTACGAGCAGGCTCTCGGCGTTTCTCGACGTCGACGAGCTCGGCAAGCGTGCCTTGAAGGATCACTGGTCGAAGCTCAGCGACGAGCAAAAAAAGGAGTTTTCGACGCTCCTTCGCGGACTCGTCGAGGCAAACTACCTGAAGGCCCTTCGTTCTCAGCTCGAATACGAGGTCGCCTACGTCGGAGAAACGCCGAAGGACTCGGGAGTGAGCGTCGCCACGGAAGTGCGCTCCTCGAAGAACGGGCGAAAACAGGCGATGTCGATCGACTACGTGCTCCACCAGAGCGCGAGCACGTGGCGCGTCTTCGATCTCGTCACCGACGGCGTCGGGCTCGTCGAGAACTACCGCTCGCAGTTCAACAAGATCATCGCCAAGGAAGGCGTCGCGGGTTTGCTCGATCGCATGCGCAAGAAGAAGCTTGCGACAGGGAGCGCGACGTAACGAGCGCTCGAAACGCCCTGACTCGGGGTCAGGGCTCGGTGCCGTCGAGGAACTGCGAGACGGTCAAACCGAACACGGCGGCGAGCGAGGCGAGGACCGCGAGCGTCGGATTGGCCTTGCGGTTCTCGAGACGGTACCAGGTCATCGGTTCGACGCCGGCGGCTTCCGACGCCGCGTCGATCGTCATACCTCGCTCGCGCCGCAGTCGTCGAAGGCGGCGCGCAACGAGATCCGAGAGCCTGCGAAAACGCGCGGTCTCTCGGTGGTGACGCGTTGACGTCGCACGCCCGCTCGGCGTGCGCATGCCTGGGGGTCGACCCTTCGGTGGACGAACACGAGGCTTGGTGGCTCGCGATCGGCGGCGCATCGACCGGAACGGTTGCGCTCAGCCGGTCCGCGCGGAATGACACATCTGTGGCATACGCCCGGCTCGCGGTCCGCATTCAGCGTCGGGAACGCCGTCCCCGATCGATGGCCCATCGTGCGACACGGTCGATGGCGTGTGCCCAGCGCTCGAACTCAGCTTCCTCGAGCTCGAGATAGGCCCGCCAGCCGACACGGTCGACGTAAGCGCGAAGAGCCCGCTGTTTGCTGCGAACGGCGCGGAGGTGCCGTTGATGGACGGCGTCTCCTTCGAGCAGCGCTTCGACCCGAGCCCGCAGGGCGGCATCCAACGTGGAAGGTCGGGCCCGCCGTCGGAACGGGACACGACGCCGGTCGAAGACACGAAGAACCACGGGGTCGGTTGGTGACGTGAGTGGGTAGAGCGAGTGCGAGGGCGCACTGGCGATGGGTGACCTCCAGAGTTCGGCGCTCAGCATACTGAACACCCTATCAGCCACCCCGGGGGGATGCAAGCGCCGCCATTCCTAACACATTTGCTAAATGTCGTCACTCGGGCAGCTATAACACATTTGTGATGATTTTGATTGAAGCGGACAAACAGCTCGTTTAAGCTCTTTCTCGGAGGCCCCGGCGGGGAACCGTTCCCCCAAGATCCCCGCCGGGGTCTCGCTGATTCCGGAGAAAGAGGGCGTTTCGAGGGAGGCGAAGAGCGGCGCCGAAAGCGCTTGACCGCGCCCCTTGTTATTGATAATGAAAGTCAAAGTCATATTCATATAACCAACGGAAACCTCGAGGAACGCATGAAAGGTCAATCATTTCCGTCGATTGTGGACGCCGGCTGCCAGCGAGTGCGCGTCGCGCAGGGGGAGGTCGCGGCCGTCGATCGCTGTGATTGCGGGATGTACCAAGTCCATCTCGCCGCGTTCACGCTGCGCCTTTGCCCCGAAGCGCTCGCAGCGCTGTCCGAAACGTTGACCGACGCGCTGGCTGCGAGCTCGGCCGCGGCCCTTGCGCGCTCGAACACGCTCGCCGGAGAGGGCGCCGCCGAGCGCTGGAGCAAGTCGTGAACGACATTCCGTTGGACGTTCGCACGCCCATCGCTGTCTCGCCGAGCGTGCGCGTCGAGCTCGGGCGCGACCGCACGCTGCACGTGCTCGTCGGGCCGGTCACCCTGCACGTCGAGCGCCACTTGTGCGAAGAGCTCGCGACGACGCTCGCCGTCGCGATGGTGCGACTCCACGAACGAGACGCGCGAGAGGAGCCGCCCGTTCTTCGACTCGTGACGCCGAGCAAGGCGTCCCGGTGCTCGACGTGACGCGGCGGGCCGGGTCGGTGCGACCTCCGGGCTCGATCGATACCGACGCGCTCCGTCTCGTCGTCGGGCTCGTCGTCGCGTGCTCGTTCGTCGGCGTTGCCTTGCTACTCTCGGCGTCCGTGATTGAGATCACGACCTACCTCGCCGCCGTGCTCGGCTTGCTCGCGGTGCTAGCGGCGGTGTTGCTCTGGCCCGAGCGCACGCCATGATACAACGACGCCCAGCCGCTCCTCCGCCCGATGCCGCGACCGAGTGCCGCTGCCTCTGCAAGCGCCTGCTCGCGCGCGCGACGTCCGAAGGCATCGAGGTCAAATGTGGGCGCTGCCAGCGCGTGCTGCTCATCACGTGGCCGGACGCCCGCATCATCGACGTCAGCTCCCGCGCGATGGCGCGCTGAACGCGCCGCACTCGAGCGCCGAGCTCGCCGAGGATCGCGCCGCCCGACGGCGTCGTCACCGGTTGGGTGACGACGCCGCAGCGATCATGGTGTTTTCCCTTCGTGGCGGAACGGGAACCTCGCGGCTAACGGACGCGGACCCACTGATAGACGTCGCCCACGGTGTCGAAGTGCTCCGTCGCCGTGCCGTCGGCGGCGAGCTCGTACGCCTTGGTCCGTGCCCACTCGTCGTACGGGACGAACACGAACGTGCGGCCGTCGATCAGCGCAAATTGCGCGCCCGAGGTCATCTCGACATCGATGCCTTCGACGGGAGACCCGGTGCCCGCCTCGACGTCGAAGAGCCAGAGTTTCCAATGCGGGCCGCCCTTCCACAAATTGTCGAGCGTTTCGGCGTCGAGCTCGGCGGGCGAGTCGGCCCCGAGCTCCTCGTGATGGAGGACGTTCGCGAACGCTTTGCCGTTGCCGACATAGCGGAAGTTTCCCGCGGTCCTTCCGTCGGTCCACGCGCGAAGATCGATCGTTTCGACGAGCTCGTTGTCGGCGCCGATCTTCGCGACGCACGTCGCGGGCGCTTCGCCGAGGAGGCTCGTCGTCGGCAGATCCCACGCGGCAAAATACGTATTCTTTTGCTCGTCGCGCGTCGCGAGCGAGAGTGCGGGGCACGGTACGTCGTGAATGCGCTCTTCCGCGAACGTCTCCTCGTCGTACACGAGGACGTGCGACCGGCTGCCGTAGTCGTACCAATCGTCGTCGTGGTAGTAGATGGCTTGCATGACGGAGGCGTCGTAGTGGACGGCGTTCCGATTGCCGCCCGCCTCGCGCGTGAGGCCGGGTTCCGCCGCGGGCAGCGACGTATCCTCGAGCGTCGCCTCGATCGCCATCTCGCTCGGGTTCCAGAGGATGCGGCTCGTCCCCTCGTAGGGAAGGAGCGCGCGGCGCTCGTCGACGATGAACTGATAGTAGAAGTTCGCGTTGTCGAGCAGCGGGTAGTCCGTGAAACTCACCGAGCGGCCCTGGAACCACTCGAACCCGTCCGAGACGTCGAACTCGGTGATCCGCGCCGAGCTGCCGCTCGACACCAGGATTTTGCCGCCGATTTCGGCGAAATTCGCGACACTCGCGAACTCGCGCGCTCGATCGAGCTCGGTGGACTCGATGTCGAGCGTGTTCGAGAGCGACACGTACACCGTGCGATCTTCCGGATCGTAGACCTGGATCATCATCGCGTAGAGCGGCTGTTCGAACGTCGCTTCCGTGCCCGGCGTGCTCGCCTCGTCGCTGCAGGCCGCCGCCAGCACGGCCGCCATCACGCCGAGCGCCTGGCTCGGCAAGTTTGGTTTCGTCGTCATCGTTCGCTCGTCTCCTTCAGAGTTCCGCGGTCACCTTCGCGTAGAACGCCCTTCCGGGGCGCTGTACGCCGTAGAAATCGAACACCGTCTCGTCACCGAGATTTTGAACCTCGAGCGACGTGCTCAAGAGTCGCCCGTTGCCACGCACGAGATAGCCGACGGACGCGTCGTGCACGAACTGGCGCGGCGTCGTCTGCTTGAACTCGCGGAGCCCGATGCTCTCCCAACCCCGGAAGTAGTCGTGCACGTAACGCGTGTTCCAGCCGAACGAAAGCTCGTCGCGCGCCGTCGCGACGCCGCGCAGATTGAAGCGCGCCGAGTAGTTCCCGAACAGCCACGGGCGGTTCGGAATGCGGTCGCCGGCGAAGTCGCCGAACGTCCCGTCGCTCGAGACGTTGCGAAAGTCGAGGTACGTGAAGTTCAGATCCCAGACGAAGAGCTCGTCCAGCGCCGAAAAGCCCACGGCCGCCTCGGTCCCGAGCGAGCGCGCGCCGAACACGTTCTGGTAGCTCTGCACGCGATCGCTGCCGAGCAAGACGATGAGATTCTCCGCGTCGCGCAGGAAGGCGTTCACGCCGGCGCGCCAGTCGCCCGAGCTCGTGCCCTTCGCGTCGACGGCGAAGCCGACGTTCAGGTTGTCGCTCGTCTCGGGCTCGAGCTCGAGGTTCGCCACGATGAACGCGTTGTCGCCGAACACCTCGTCCGGGCGCGGCAGCCGCGTCGCCGACTCGTACGACGCCTTCGCGGAAAGCCAGGGCGTGAAGCGGTAGCGGAGCGCGTCGCCGAAGCCGAGGCGGTGCGTGTTGCGATCACGCCGCCGGAAGAGCCCCCCGGGCCGTGGCTCCTCGCTCACGAGAAGCTGGACGTACTGTTTGACGAAGGCGATGTTTTCCAGGCGTTCGTCGAACAGATCGAGCTCGTACTCGACACCGTTCACGACCGTCGTGAGCTCGCGTTCCGCCGCGAGGGCGTCGCGCGCCGTCGGATCGGTCTGGCGCCGTTCGTCGCCCGTACGCGTGAGGTAGGTCGGAGCGGACGTGGCGCGGACGGCGTGCTCCGGCGTGAAGCGCCACCCGAGATGGATGCGCGCGTAGCCCGACTCGTCGCGGAAGAGCTGGTCGTGGGGGCGCGCGTCGGTCTCGCCCGGCTGGCGCCGCTCGCGGACGCAGCGGCCGAACCAGTCGTAGACGCACTTCGTAACGTCGAGGAAGTGCCCGTCGGTGCGCGCGTAGCCGAGCACCGTCTCGATGCGCGCACCGTGCCCGAGCGGCGCGTCGTAGCGAGCGGAGACGCCCGCAGACCATTCGCCGTAGGTGGCCTCTCCGTAGGGAACGGTCATGACCTGGTTGTGCTGAAACTCCTTCTCGAAGTCGGTCACGAACGCGCGCAAGAGCAGCCGATTCGCCCAGCGCCGGTTGACGAAGCCGACATCGAGGTTCGCGCCCGAAGCGCGGTACGCGTCGTGAAAGCGATACACGGTGGCGGGAGAGAGCCGCCCGCGCTCGTCGGGAACTTCGACGCCGATCGGGTAGTCGTTGCGCGTCGAATCGAAAAAGCCGTTCATCCTCGCGAAGACCCCCGTCGGCTCGTCGAGGTGCTGGGCGCCGAATGTCACGCGGTGCGTGTCGAAGGAACCCGTCTCGTACGAGACGGCGGCGTGCGGCCCTTCCACGGGCGGGTTCGACACGAGGTTCACGGCTCCGCCGAGCGCGTCGGCGCCGAACCGAATCGGCACGACGCCCGAGTAAATCTCGATGCGTTCGACCAGATTCACGGGAACGTTCGCGACGCCGAAGGGATATCCGGAGAGCTCGAGCGGTACGCCGTCGAGGAAGAAGCGCACCTGCTCGTCGGTGAGCCCGTTCAGCGAAAAGCGCGTCGTCGAGCCGAGTCCTCCGGCGCGGCGCACGGCGACGCCCTGCGTCCGCGCGAGGAGCTCGCCCATGTCCGTGCTCTGGCGCTTCGCGCGCTCCGTCTCGATCACCGTGACCGCCTCGGCGGAGCGGCGCAGTCGGTCGGACTCGGAGAATCCGCGCACCGTGACCTCGGAGGGCCCGGCGGACGCCTCGGGCGCGCCCGCCGGGATCGCCCGGACCGGTGCGGGAGCAGCCGGGCCCACGGGGACTTCGGCGCTCTTTTCCTCCGGCCGAACCACCGCGGCGGCGTTCGTGGCCGAGGGCTCGGGCGGCGGTAGCTCGAACGCGTAGCGATAGAGGATCTTCGAGACGACCGCGGCGTCGCCGCGGCGCGCCGGGGCGAAACGGAAGCGGAGCGCGGCGGCCGTCGCGGCTTCGTCGAAACCGTGGCCGGTGGGCTCGACCACGGTCGCTTCCGAGACGCTTCCGTCGCGCGAAATCGTGAGCCTGAGCGTCACCACCGCCTCGCGCCGTTCGGCGAGCGCGGTCGCCGGATAGTCGGCGGGGACGAGCTCGAGAAGCTCCGGCGGACGCACGACGGCG
This sequence comes from Polyangiaceae bacterium, assembly GCA_036374535.1. Taxonomy (GTDB): domain Bacteria; phylum Myxococcota_A; class Polyangia; order Polyangiales; family Polyangiaceae; genus PMG-095. The sequence goes on along the minus strand of DASUTR010000789.1, from coordinate 1,373 downwards.
TCGCTCCTCGGCGCATCGGGCTCGCTCGCTTCGGCGGAGCCGGCGAGCGGCAGCGCGAAGAGCCAGACCGACACGAGCGACGTTGCCAGAACATGAAGACGAACCATTTGCCGAGCGGACTCCGATTCACCGGAGTGGGGCTCTTGGCTCGTCGGCCTGTGGCCTCGTAATTGAGTCTCTGGTTTTGGGGGGTGGTTTCGAAGCTAGTGCTTCAAATCGACTTGAGGCGCGGCGGCGGGTCGCTCGGCGCGGGGAGGATCCAGCGCGCGCGCGCGAGTCCGTCGCTCACCGTCGCGAGATCGACGTTGGGGTCGATGATCGGTGCGAGCCGGCGACCGTTGAGCGACACCAGCGCATCGACGCGAACTTCCACGGGACCGCCGACGCGCCGCGCGAAATCGTCGCGGACGTGATGGGCGAGCTCGAGGATGAGATCCGGCTGCCCCGACATCTCGCGTTCTTGGGCTTCGGTGAGGTACCGCGCGGGGCTCACCTGCCAGATCCGACCGCTGCCCTTGTCGCGGACGACGAACGTGACGCTGCCGTTCTTTTCGCGCACCATGACACGCCACGAGAAGCGCATGCCCTGCTCGTGCCAGCGCACGTTCCCCCCGTAGAGCGCGAAGCGCAGCGGCATCGCGAGCTCGAAGAGGACGAACGCGCCGGCGAGTGCGAGGCCAAGGCGCCGAACACCCGAGGAGGCGAGCGCCGGGTCGGCCACGCCGGGCCTGGCCACGGACGGGCGCGCGACGCGCACTCCGAGCGACGAGAGAGCGCGCGCCGCTGCTGCGACTACGCGACGCGGCCAATTCGGCTCGAAAAAGACGAGCGCCGCGAGCGTCATGATGACGGGAAACATCCCGATCGGGAACAACAGCGCCGTGAGCGCATGGAACGCGAGCACGGCGACGTAGGCGAACGGTCGCGTCCGGCGCCACGACAGCCAGACCACGATGGTCGAATCGAACACGAAACCCGCCCAGCTCATCGCGAGCGGCGCCCACGGTTGCACGAAGAGCTCGCCGAGCAGCGGCGTGTCCGTCCTTCCCGCGAGCCAGATGCGCAGGGGCTGCGCGTGGACCAGCCAGTCGGCGTGCGCCTTCGCCATGCCGGCGAAGACGTAGACGACGCCGACCTGGAACCTCAAAAGGTAGAGCCAAAACGTCGAAACGGTGTCGCGCGCGCTCTCGGGCCGAACGAGCGCGTCGAGCGACCACGCCCGGTGCGCGGGCGAGAGCGTGAGCAAAAGCGAGATGAGCGCCGCGAGGTAGTAGTGGTTCAGGTAGTTCGTCACGTCGACGAGCTCGAGGTACGCGAACCCGAGCGTGAAGAGCGCGGACGCGACGCGGAAGCGAAACCCGAGCATCACGGCG
>DASUTR010000788.1:0-3924 GCA_036374535.1 Polyangiaceae bacterium | reverse complement strand
GCGCGCATTTCCGGCTCGGGCTCCGTGACCGGTGGTGGAAAAACTCCCTTGTCGGGCGTCGCGGTCGCGGCGTCCGCGCCGAGCGAGCGCAGCACCGTGCTGCTCGTCGCGGCGGTGCAGTTCGTCAACATCCTCGACTTCATGATGGTGCTGCCGCTCGGTCCGGATTTCGCGACCGCGCTCGACATTCCGACGGCGCACATCGGCTACATCGGGGGCGCGTACACGCTCGCCGCCGCCGTCGCCGGCATGGTCGGCTCGCTCTTTCTCGATCGCTTCGACCGGCGGCGAGCGCTCGCCGTGACGATGCTCGGGCTCGTCGTCGCTACGGCCCTCGGCGGCTTCGCGGTCGGATTCGGCTCCCTCATCGGCGCGCGCCTGCTCGCGGGGGCGTTCGGCGGACCGGCGACGGCCGTTGCGCTCGCCATCGTCAGCGACGTCGTGCCGCCCGACCGGCGCGGGCGCGCGCTCGGCACCGTGATGACGGCGTTCTCGGTCGCGTCGATTCTCGGCGTTCCCGCGGGCCTTCGCATCGGCACGGAATTCGGCTGGCGCGCCCCGTTCTTCGCCGTCGCGGCGCTCTGCTTGCTCGTCACGGTGCTCGCCGTCTTCGCGATGCCGTCGCTCACGGGCCACCGCGCGCGCGCCGGCGAGCGACGCGCGGCGCCGCTCAAGGTCGATCGCCTGATGGCCGCCACGCTCGTCAACACCACGCTGACGATGGTCGGGGTCTTCGCCGTCGTGCCGAACATCTCGACGTTCCTGCAGCACAATGTCGGTTACCCGCGGGAAAGGCTCGATGTGCTCTACTTCGTCGGCGGCCTCGCGACCGTGCTCGCCACGCGCGTCATCGGCACGCTCGTCGATCGCGTGGGCGCCACGCGCGTCATCGTCGTCGGGACAGCCGTCTTCGCCGCGGCGCTCTGGTTCGGCTTCGTCGATCCCGTGACGTCCGATCACGTCATCTGGGTGTTTCCCCTGCTCATGCTTTCCGCGAGCCTGCGCGGCGTGCCCCTGAACACGCTCGCCACGCGCGTTCCAGCGCCGGCCGAACGCGCGCGCTTCATGTCGGCGCAGTCGTCCGTGCAGCACCTCGCCTCGACGGCGGGCGCCGTCGCCGCAGCGGCCGTGCTCGTCGACGGACCCGGCGGGCGCCTCGAGAACATGGAGATCGTAGCCATCGCAGCGATCGCGGTAGCGCTCGTGGTTCCCATCGTTTCGAGCTACGTGGAACGGAGCGTCCGTGCGAAGGAAGCGGCACGGGCGGCCGCGTGAGCGCTCGTAACGTTGCTGCGTTCGAGGAGCGTTCGAAGCGCGAGGACGACAGGCGTTCGAAGCGCGAGGACGACAGGGTCCGCGCGAGGAAAACCAAAATTATCGTTGGCGATAACTTTGGATTCGCCGGCGGAGACCCTCGAGAGCGCGACCGTCCAATCGTGCCAAGATCGGCGAACCCATGTCGAGCACGCTGAAAGCCGGTCGCTACACCGTCTCGGGTGTGCTCGGCTCGGGCTCGCAGGGCGAAACGCTCGCTGGCGTCGACACGACGACGGACCGGCCGGTCGCCATCAAGCGTTTCAGCGTGCGCGGCGCCGCGTCCTGGAAAGACGTCGAGCTCGCCGAGCGCGAGGCGCGCGTGCTCCAAGCGCTCGAGCACCCGCGCCTGCCGCGCTACATCGATCACTTCGAGGAGAACGGCGCGCTCTTTCTCGTGATGGAGCGCGTCGAGGGCGAGTCGCTCGCGGTGCTCCGCAAGCGAAACGGCACGCTCGCGCGCGGCGACGTCGTGCGAATGCTCGCCGACGTGGGCGAGGTGCTCGACTACCTCCACGGGCGCGCGCCGCCCATCATTCACCGCGACATCAAGCCGAGCAACGTCATCCGCCGCACCGACGGCTCGTTCTGTCTCGTCGATTTCGGCTCGGTCCGTGACACGCTGAAACCAGAAGGCGGCAGCACCGTCGTCGGCACCTTCGGCTTCATGGCGCCCGAGCAGTTCCAGGGCCGCGCGCTCGCACAAAGCGACGTGTACGCGCTCGGCGCGACGGCGCTCACGCTGCTCACGGGGCGCGATCCCGAAGAGCTGCCGCACCGCGGGCTCGCCATCGACGTGGTCCAGGCGCTGCCGCACGAGCCCGCCTTCGCGCGCGTGCTCACGCGCATGCTCGATCCCGATCCCGATCGGCGCGCCGCGCGCGTCGCGCCGCTCGTTCCCGAGCTCGTGCCGCCCGAACCCTCGTTCGAAGCGCCGCGGTCGTGGGCTCCCGGAGCGAGCGCGCAAGGCTCGTGGCGGTCCCGGTCGCAGCCCCCGCCCCGCTCGCGCGGCTCGCGTCCTCCGCACGGCTCGCGTCCGCCTCGTCACGGCATGCGACGACACGTACCCGGCGGTCTCGTGATGCTCGTCGTCATCATCGGGCTCGTCGTCGCGCGCTTCTCGACGGGAGCGCTCTTCCGCGTGTTCTTGCCCATCGTGCTCACGCTCTTGTCGCTCTTCTTCGGCGGCGGCTTGCGGCGGGCGGCGTCGCGCATGCGCGACATCGGCGAAAAGGGCGACGAAGGGCTCAAGCACGCGATGGACGTCGTGCGCGGCCGCTCGGGCGCGCCGGAGCGCCCGAGCCGGCGCCGGATGCGCGTCGAAGAGTGGGACGAGTACGACGAAGACGACGAGGACTACTCGGCGCGAAGCGCCGAACGGCGCCGCCGCCGTCAGTAAAGCGAATCGGGCGAGATTTCCCCGAACGCTTCCGGCAAGCGCAGACGAAACAACGCGCCGCCGAGCTCGGGGTCGCGATCCACCGTGAGCGTCCCGCCGAGCTCCTGAGCGATGGCGCGCGAAATCGCGAGCCCCATGCCGGTTCCCGCGTCCGCCTTCGTCGTGAAGAACGGATCGAAGATGCGCTCGCGATCGCGCTCGTTGACGCCCGGGCCGCTGTCGGAAACCTCGAGCATCACCCACCCCTCGCGCGTCACGAGCCGAACCGCGATCGATTGGCTCGCAGGACTGCCGTGCCCGACGGCGTGGATGGCGTTGACGAGCAGATTCAGCACGACCTGTCCGAGCTTAGTCTTCGTACCCGAGACACGCGCCGGCAACACGTCGAGCTTCAAGCTCGCCGTGCGGCGGAGCTCCTGGTAAACGAGCTTGAGGGCGAGCCGGATCACGTCGCCGAGGTCGACGATTCTGAACTCGGTCTGCACGCGCGCCGACAGCTCGATGCCCTGAATGATGTCGCGCACGCGTGACGCGCTCTCCCCGACGTCGGCGAGCGCGTCGCGCAGATTCCCCACGCCCGAACGCACCGCGTCCAGGCGCGCGCTGTTCTCGTCCAGATCGTCGAGCTCGATCTTCGCCGCCTGAAGCCCCGCCAAAATCCCCGAAATGGGGTTACGGAGCTCGTGCCCGATGCTCGCCGCGATGACGCCGAGCGAGTAGATGCGCTCCGTGTTCGTGAGCCGCCGCTCGAGCAGCCGGAGCTTCTTGCCCATCTCGTACACGTCGAACGCGTCGCGAATCGTCGCCTTGAGCTCGTCCGGGTCCCAGGGCTTCTTGATGTAGCGCCGCACGTGACCGCGATTGATCGCGTCGACGGTCGCCGGCATGTCGGTGTACGCCGTGATGAGCAGGCGCGACGTCTCGGGATACTCCCGTCGAATCAGCTCGAGCAGCTCGACGCCCGTCATGCCCGGCATGCGCTGATCGGCGATGATGACGGCGACCTCCTCGCGCTTCATCACCTCGAGCGCTGCCTGCGCGTTGCGCGCCGTGACGACGGAAAACGAATCGGCGCACGTTTCCTCGCACACGATGAGGTTCGCGATCTCGTCGTCGACGAACAGCACACGCGGCACCACGCCCGTTTCGGGATCGGCGGCAGGGGACGCGTTGAGGTCGGCAGCGGTCGCAACCATGGCGCAGTTCTGCAA
>DASUTR010000787.1:0-7727 GCA_036374535.1 Polyangiaceae bacterium | reverse complement strand
CCCAAATGGTGCCGTCGCTTTTCAGCGCGACGGAATGCTCGAGGCCCGCGGACACCGCGACGAACGTCCCGGTCAGCGAGGAGATGCGCGTGGGCCGCAACGTGGGAGTCTGCGAAGCGCCGCCCGTTCCGAGCTGCCCGTAGTCGTTGCGCCCCCACGACCATACGGAGCCGTCGGAGCGAACCGCAAGCGTGTGGCCGTTGCCCGTCGAGACCTTCGCGTGGAGCGCGGGATCGATCACGACGTCGTACACGAACCAACCGTTGGTTTGGCCGCGATTATCGAGCTGCGCCTTGGTGATGGCCGCGGACCAATCGGTCGTGAGAAAGTAATGGCCCGTCGCAGGCTGCATCAGGACGATGAGGCCGCGGCTCTTCGGATAGCTCCAGTCGTAATCAGGAAGCTGTTCCGAAGCGATATCGCCGGGGAACACCACGCGGTTGTTGAACTTCGCTCCTGGCGGCATCGGGATGCCGGCGAGCGCCGGATTCTCGTACCAGGTCAAGCCGTGGTGATGATTGAACATGAGCGGAGCCATCTCGTCCAAGTCCCCGAACCACTGTTCGACGATTTGCCCGGTGGCCTCGTTGTACGAACCCCCGCCGTAGTAGCCCGCGCTCGTGTAGTAGTGCGCGGGCAAGCCCGGATAGAGCGACTCACTGATGTGCTGCGCGGGCTGCGGCGGCGTCGCACCCTGCCACGAGCGCGGCGTCCCGTACCAATCGACGAGCGCCTCGACCGTCAGATTGTAGTGTCCCATCCCGAGCACGTGAGCGAATTCGTGGAAGAAGATGCCGGCGATGTCCTCGCTACCTCCGAGCTCGAGCTCGTCGTAGTGCCCGACGGTGTTCCCCGCACTGACGTTGCGCTGGTAACCGACAGGCGGATACGTCGCCGGAATGTAGCTCGAGAACAACCGTTCGCGACTCGCGAACGTGTACCGATCGAACGCAAAGGGCGGGTAGTGGCCGGGCCCGATCGGTTTGCCCCCGTCGTTGAACCAGATCGCTGCGTTCGCGGGGAGCGCGTTGCTCACCGGGAGGACGGCGCAGGCCAAGAAGACCGTGGCACCCGGGCAGTTCGTCGCATCGCGAGCGGCTTCCGACTGGTAGTTGGCGAAGACGAGCGGCAGGTTCGCTTGTGCCCTCGACTCGACCCAGCGATAGCGGAGCGCCGGGAGCACCGATTGCCAGAGGCGCATGCCGAGGTCGATTCCGCGGCGCATTTCGTTCTGAAGAGACGGATCCTGGTCGTACGTGGAGTTCGAAAAGTCCAGGTACATGCGGATGTCCGAGAGCACCGCCGGAGAGAGCCCCCCCGACGGCGTGGTGAGCGCCTCGCGACTGACGCCGACGCCACAACCGCCCTCGCGTCCGCCGGAGTCGGCGGAGTCGCCGCCGAAGTCGGAGCCGCACCCGGCTACGCCGAGCGCGCCGGCGAGCACCAGCGTATTCGAGAGCCAGCGCGGCGACGGAGCCTTGGTGATCGTGCGAGGGGCGGAGCGGTGCGAGCGTTTCATCACTCGTTCCAACCCCCCGCGCGGCGCTCGTGCGCAACGAAAAGTGGAGGGTCGAAAGTTTTTGCTCGGTCCGCGACCGGCGGTTCAGAGGTGAGGCAGAGAACGACCATGAACGCCGTTCGAAAGCCGCCGAGAGCGCCGCTCCGCCTCGCGCTCGACGCGTTCCACGAAGTGCTCCACTGCCGCGTCACGCCGGCGCCCTTCCCGCAGCACGAGCTTCACGGGCAGCAGAGGGAGCTCGGCGCGTTCGAGCTCGACGGCGCCGCGCGTTTCGTGCGTATCGAGCGAGAGCGCGGGGATGAGCCCGACACCGACGCCGCCGGTGGCGTAAGCGAGCAAGAGCGAGACGCTCGGCACGTCGATGGTCGAGGTCACCCGCACGCCGTGCTCGTCGAGCCACTCGTCGAGCAGGCGGCGTCCTACGCTGCCCGGTGCGAGGCGCAGCAACGGCTCGCTCGCGAGCCGCTCCGTGAGCGAGCCGGCGCGCTTCCTCTGCTGCCGGCCGCGGCGCGCGGGTGCGACCCAGTAGAACGGCTGCTCGAAGAGGACGTGCGTCTCCAGGCCCGCTCGCTCGCCTGAGAACGACACGATCGCGAGCTCGACGTCACCGCGCTCGAGGCGTTCGAGGGCCTCCTCGGAGTGGGCCGTCGTGATTTCGAAATGAAACGGCGCGCCTTCGGCGGCTAGCTCCTGAAGCACGGGTACGAGCAACGGGCGCGCGAGGTAATCGGCGGCCGCGATGCGAAGCGTCGTCTGCGCCGCACCCGAGAGCTCGCCGAACAACCGGAACAGCGTCTCCACTTCGTCGAAAAGCCGCGTCGCGAGGGGGAGCACGCGCTCGCCGGCCGCGGTGAGGCGCACCCCGCGACCCCGCCGTTCGAACAGCGCGACGCCCGAGAGCGCCGAGAGGTTCTTGAGCTGCTGGCTCACGGCCGACGGGGTCTTGCCGAGCTTCCTGGCGGCAGCGCCCACGGAACCCAGGCGAGCCACGGTGAAAGCGTCGAACAGGGCGGGAACGAGCGCCGGATTCATGCCGCTCAATTTAGTATTACTACGTTGATTATCAAGAAAGTTTCAATAGACTACATTGTCGGCGTCGCGCATGCTCTCGCCCATGGGCAAGAACCTGTTTCAGAAGGTTTGGGATCGCCACACGGTGGCGACGCTGCCGAACGGCCAAGCGCAGGTGTTCATCGGGCTTCACCTGATCCACGAGGTCACGAGCCCGCAGGCGTTCGGAATGCTGCGCGACCTCGGGCTCGGCGTCGCGTACCCGAATCGCACGTTCGCGACGGTCGATCACATCGTGCCGACGAACACGCGCCTTCGCCCCTACCGCGACGATCTCGCCGAGGGCATGATCGTCGCGCTCGAAAAGGCCTGTCAGGAGTTCGGCATCCGCTTCTTCGACGTGTCGTCGGGTCATCAGGGCATCGTCCACGTCATCGGCCCCGAGCTCGGCTTGACGCAGCCGGGCATGACGATCGCGTGCGGCGACTCGCACACCTCGACGCACGGCGCGTTCGGCGCGATCGCGTTCGGCATCGGCACGACGCAGGTGCGCGACGCGCTCGCGACCCAGACGTTGAGCCTCGCGCCGCTCAAGGTGCGGAAGATCGAGGTGAGCGGCAAGCTCGCGCCCGGCGTGTACGCGAAGGACGTGATTTTGCACGTGATCAGGAAGCTCGGCGTGAACGGCGGCACCGGCTACGCGTACGAGTACGCGGGGGACGCCATCCGCGCGCTCGGCATGGAGCAGCGCATGACGCTCTGCAACATGTCGATCGAGGGCGGAGCCCGCGTCGGCTACGTGAACCCCGACGAGACGACGTTCGAGTACTTGAAGGGCCGGGAGTTCGCGCCGAAGGGTGCGGCGTGGGAGCGCGCGCTCGAGTACTGGCGCTCGGTCGCCTCCGATCCGGACGCGACCTACGACGACATCGTGAAGTTCGACGCTAAGGACATTGCGCCGACCGTCACCTGGGGCATCAACCCGGGGCAATCGGTGAGCGTGACGGAGCGCATTCCGAAGGTCGAAGATGCTGCGTCGAGCGCCGAAAAAGAGTCGATCCGCGAAGCGCTCGAGTACATGCAGCTTCCCGCAGGCGAGCCGATCGAGGGCGTGCCGGTGAACGTCGCCTTCATCGGTAGCTGCACGAACGGCCGGCTTTCGGACTTTCGCGAAGTAGCGCGCTACATCAAGGGCAAGAAGGTGGCCCCCGGCGTACGAGCGCTCGCCGTACCGGGTTCCATGGACGTCGCGCGCGCCGCGATCGCCGAGGGGCTCGATCAGGTGTTTCGCGACGCCGGCTGGGAATGGCGCGAGCCCGGGTGCTCGATGTGCCTCGCCATGAACCCCGACAAGCTCGTCGGCCGCGAGCTCTGCGCGTCGAGCTCGAATCGCAACTTCAAGGGACGGCAGGGCAGCCCGACCGGCCGCACCATGCTGATGAGCCCCGTGATGGTCGCCGCGGCGGCGGTCACGGGCAAGATCGCCGACGCGCGCAGCGTCTTCGGAGTGAACTGATGGCCCTCGAAAAAATCTCCAAGATCTCCGGAACCGCCGTCCATGTCCCCGGCGACGATCTCGATACGGATCGCATCATCCCCGCTCGCTTTCTGCGCTGCGTCACCTTCGACGGGCTCGGCGAGCACCTGTTTCGCGACGCCCGCACCGACGAGGACGGCAAGCCGAACGCGCATCCGCTGAACGACCCGCGCTTCGCAGGCGCCACGGTGATGCTCGTGAATCAGAACTTCGGCTGCGGGTCCTCGCGCGAGCACGCGCCGCAATCGATCGCCAAGGCAGGCTTCCGCGCGATCGTGGGCGAGAGCTTCGCCGAGATCTTCTTCGGCAACTCGACGACGCTCGGTATTCCGTGCGTCACCGTCTCGCACGAAGCGATCGTCGCGCTCGCGAAAGCCGTGGAAGCGAACCCGAAGACCTTGGTCGAGGTGAACCTCGAGGCGAACACCGTGTCGGCGGGCTCGCTCGGCTTCCCGTGCACCATGAAACCCGGAGCGCGCGACGCGCTCATCGCGGGCGAGTGGGATCCGATCGGGCGCTTGCTCGACGGACGGGATGCCGCAAAAAGCGTCGCGGCCGACCTGCCGTACCTTTCGTTCTGAATCGGCGCGAAAATCTCGGTAGAATCCGGGCACCGTGCCGGATCTGATCTCCGAGAACCTGCGCGAAGACCTGCTGAACGTCTTCGAAGATCCGACCTACGCGCCGCCCATGCTGCCGGCGGTGGCGCTCGAGGTGCTGGCGCTGACGACGCGCGCCGAGCCGGACCTGAAGCAGATCGTGAGCCTGCTCGAGCGCGACCAGATGATAGCGCTCTACGTGCTGCGGCTCGCGAGCTCCGCCCTCTACGCGGGGCGCGCCCGGATCCGCACGCTGCACGAAGCCGTCCTGAGGCTCGGAGCGAACGTGGTGCGGGACGCCGTATTCGAGGTGGCTCTGCGCAAGGGCATGCTCTCGCGCGGCGAGTACGGGCGTACGGTGGCCACCATCGCGCGCCACAGCACCCTCACCGCGTACATCACGCGCATCGTTTGCCGGCACGCGCGGCTCGACAACAACCTCGCGTTTCTCTCCGGGCTGCTCCACGACGTGGGGTTCGCGGCGCTCTTGCTCGCCGTCGAGCACGTCGAGGGTCCCGGGGCGCCGAAGGTCGCCGCGCTCTGGCCGCACGTCGACGCGCTCCACGAGCGCGCGTCGAGGCTGCTCGCGCGGCGCTGGATGCTGCCGGACGAGCTCGTCGAGATCGTCGGCTACCACCACCATCTGCACACGAGTAAATTCAGCCCGGTCGCGGCAGCCGTGCAAATCGCCGATCACCTCACCGAGTACGTGGGAGGCTCCGTGGTCGGGCCGGGGCCCTCCGGCGAGCCGATCCCCGGCGATCTCGTCGGCGAGTTCGATCTCGAGGCGAACGCCGCCGCTCTGGGCATCGACGACGCGGGGCTCGCGCGCATCCGCGCCGAAGCCGAGCGCACCGTACCTGAAATCGCGCTGCTCTGACGGGCTAACGGAGCTCGAGGCTCACCGAGCTCGGGCCGACGCCGTCGGTGCCTGCGGTGACGACGAAGTTCGGGCCGCCGGCGCCGCACGTGTAGCTCTTCGCGCTCTCCGCCGCGACATCGCCGATACACGCTTCGTCGAGCGACGCGGCCGAAACGCGGCCGTCTTCGGTCGATTGCGCCTGAACGCTGAACTCCGCGTCGGCGGGGAACGTGAGGTCGATGTCGCCGTCTTCGGTCATGATCGAGCCGCCCGATTCCGCGCTCGCAATGGCCGTCATCACGACGGCGACGTCGCCGGAAAGCCCAGTCGACGCGATGTCCACCTCGTCGGAGACGCCGGTCACCGTGATCGCCCCGTCGCAGTGAGCGCGCGTGGAAACGACGCTGTCCGAGCCGTCGATGTTGCAGTCGCCGAGATCGTCGGTCGACACGTCAACGGACCACGCCGCGCCCACGAATTCAACGTCGATCTTGCCCGGGTTCACGGGGCCGTCGCTGTCGTTCCGCACGACGATCGCGCCGTCGAACTCCGGCGGCAGGTAGACGTCGATGTTCGAACCAAGGCCGTTCGTCGCGTCGTGGCGGCCCGTGGTCACGACGAGCGCGCCGCTCGACAGCTCGAACGAACGGTCGAAATTGTTCTCGAGCTCGTCGCGCGCGGCGTCCTCGGCGTCATGCGCGCGATAGTTGAACGGCTCGAACACGACCTCCACCTCACCCGCGGTTCCCGCGAACAGGTTGATCTCACCGTAGATGCCGTTGACGGTAAGGTCCGTTCCGGCGGTGTACGGCAACGTCTGACGCTCCTCTTCGCCGACGAAGCGCGTGAGCGACTTCGCGCAAAGCGCGCTCTTGCCTTCCTCGGTCTCGCATTCCTGGAGCTCGCAACCGCTCGCTCCGACGAGCGAGCCAACACCGACGGCCAGAAGAACGAGTGACGAACCGAAGTGACGCATGACGAAAGCCTCCGCCACCATCTTACGCCGTTTGTTCCTCGAAGCTTCCCCGTGAAAAATCGCGGATTTTCGTCCGCCCCGACACGCGTACCGTTCCGGTCCTTCCGATACGCCAGCGAATGCCGGAAGCCGGAGGTTCGGCGACGATACGCCCTTCGTGAACACCGTGAAGGTGACACCACGTGCACAGTGACGCCACGTTGTCGTCTTCGTCGCTGCCCCCGCACGAGCGAAAGACGAGGTGATGGGGCGTTACGTCGCGTCGACTGCACACCGGGCTCGTGCAGCGAAACGCGTCGCGCCGGTAGATGTGGAAATATTCGGGCAGCGCACCGGACACCGTGAGGCACCCCTGCCGAAGCGCCGAAAGCCAGATTCGGCAGAAGTTTTCGCACAGAAAGCGGAGAAAGCTCACTGGCGCACGGCACACGCGCGAGCGAACGCGCTCGAACCCTCGCTCGAGCGCTCGAAAGTAGCGTGCCGTCGTGGCTTTCACGCGAAAACGCAACGTGACACGACCGGATCCGCGCGCGCGGCGTGAGGAACTAACGTGGGTTTCCCTGGCAACGGGTCCGGACGTCTGGCTGTGGGCGTTCGCCTGGAAAGCTTCCCCACTGACGACGAAACGTTCGAGCTCGAACAGCGCATCGAGGCTTTGCTCATCGAGCGGCAACTGGTCACGAGGCTGCCCTACCCGAATCAGGAGCTCCGCAGCTTCCACTTCCTCTCTCAAGTGCTTAACGGTGCGTCGCTCCGCGCGAGCGATCCATTCCTGGGCAGTTTTCGCCGTTGCGACGCGCGACAGCAGATACGCCGCTTCGTAACCGATCCGACCGCTCGATAGGGCCGCTGCCACCTCCGGAACCCGAGCCGCTCGAGCCGCCAGGATTCGCTTGGCCTTGAGCGACGAAAGCGACACGCCGACGCGCTCGCGCACGTACTGCGCTTCGCTCGAGAAGCCGAGTCGATGCCAGACTTGCGCCTTTCTCGCGCTCTCAGCGACGATTCCGAGCGCCAGGTCACGCTCCGCCAGCTCGGCAGAGAGGCGCGTGATCTCGCGATCGAGGAGCTCGGGAGAGTCTGAAAGCTCGGCTTCCGCGCGCGCGCAGTGGGCGGATTCCTGCCGCTCGAGCAACGCTTGCCGCTCGCAGATCGCTTCTGCATCATCCCGCCAGCGTTGCAGCTGTGCACACCAGGCAGCTTGCGCGTTCGCCTCGAACGCT
>DASUTR010000786.1:0-6533 GCA_036374535.1 Polyangiaceae bacterium | reverse complement strand
CACGCTTTCCCGCCTTGACCGCGGCGAGATCGAGCTCGCCCGCCGCGTTCGCGACGGCCACGCGCCGGCCGGCGCACGGCGCGAGCGACGGATCGTCGATGTAGAGCTCGGAGCCGAGCCCGAAGCGCGACAGCGCGGGATCGTACTGAGCGCGCAGGCAGGCGTCGAACGGCCGTGACCGCGCGTCGTCGCCGAGGGTCACCGCTCCGAGCGCGACCTTCAGCCCGAGCACGGGATTCGCGAGCGTGCCGCGCAGCGTGCCTTCCGCGCGCAGCGTGCCGTTCACCCCCTTCGGGCGCAGGAGCTCCGGCAGCTTTTCGATCGGGCGATCGTCGACGAGCGCGGCGACGGTCAGCGGTCTCGACCGGAGCTCCGCGACGAGCTCGCTCGGGCGCGCGAGCACGCGGTCGAGATCGAGCTCGACGTGCCCGGTCGACGAGATCAAGAGCCCGTGGTCGTCCACCAAGCGGACGGACGCGTCCGTCGCTCCCGTCTTGCCGTCGACGCTGCCCCCGACGCTCGCCTCGATTCCCGAAATGTCCACGGGTTCCCCGCCCTCTGTGCCGGGAGCGAGTGTCACCCCGAGCCCGTTCGTCGCGACGAGAACGCTCACGCTCGGCAGCGTGTCGCGTCCGAGGCGCAGGAACGACGCCTGACCCACCGCGAAGCCGCGCACCTCGCTGACGCGCCATTCGGCGGGCAACACCTTCCCGAGATGCGCGAGGTCGAAGCTCTCGACGCCGACGTCGAAGCGCCCTTCGGCCCGGCGCCAGCGCTCGCGTTCGAGGACGTCGCCCGTGAGCTCGATGTCCCACGACGCTCGCGCGCGACCGTAGCCGGTGACCTCGGTCGTCGCCTCCCCCGAAAAGCCGTCAGCATCGAGCGCGGCGACGCCCGCGAGCGAGACGCCGGCGATCGGCCCGAGCGAGCCGTTCGTCACCGAGAACCGCACGTCCCCCTTCCGCACGTCCGACGCCGCGACCACCTCGGCATCGACATCGACCGTGCCTCCGAGCGCGCCGCGGGAGAGCCCGAGCACCCGGCTCAAGATACCGAGATCGAGTCCTTTTCCGTGCGCTTCGAGCTCGAGGAGCTTCGGGCGGTAGCGCGCCGACCCCGTGAACGTTCCGCCGGCGCCTTCGAGGCGCACGTCGCGCGCGTCGACGGTCCCCGCGCCGACATCGACGCTCGCGGCGCGAGCCTGGATCGTGACGTCGCCGCGAGACATCGCGAGATCGACGTCGTCGAGCCGCGTACCGCCGACGGCACGGAGCTTCGTCGTCGCGCTGAGCTTCGCGCCGTCCTTGGTCTCGAGCGCGGCGCCTAGCGCGAGCCGGTCGAGCGGGCCCTTCAACGTGGCGTCCACCGCGTCGAAGGCGAACTCGCCGGCGCGAAAGCCCTGCCCTTCGCCGCGCGCGTCGACGACGAGCTCGGCGGGCCGAGCAACGGGACCCCACGCGCGCCCGCGCACCTTGCCGCGCGCGACGCTTGCCGGCCCGAGCGCGAACGCCTCTACGTCGGCTTCGACGTCGGCCTCGAGCCGCCCGTTCTCGATGTGCGCCTTGGCGTGGAGATCGGCCGTGCCGCCCGCGGGAACCAGGGCGTGCGCGCGCGGCGCCTTGTCGAGACGAAAACGCTTGGCGCGCGCTTCGATGTCGATGACGCCCGACGTCGTGAGCGCGAACGTCGCGTCGACGGGCATGCCCGGTTCGTGCAGCGTGCCGCGGGCTTCGAGCAGGCGGTTCGCGAAGCGGCCCGTGAAATCCGCGGGCGGGATCCCGACGCCGGCGATGGCCGTCTCTTCGGTCTTACCGGAAAACTCGAGCGTGACCCCCGCTGCCCCCGCCCGGACGAGGAGCTCACCCTGCGTATCGATGCTCGTCGCCGGGGAATCGGGCAGGACGGCGCGGAGATCGACGTCGTCGCCCGTCACGGCGAGGCGCAGCGAGGTCTCACTGCCGGCGCGTACGCTGCCGGTTGCGTCGATCACGCTCGGTCCCACGACGAAATGGCCGTTCGCCTCGAACTCCGGGATGTCTCCGCGGAGCTCGGCGTGCGCGACGACGGTGTCGTTCACGGGCCAATCGGCGTAGAGAGCGCGCACGTGCTCGGGCCGCGCGTTCGGAACGTCGAGCTTCACGTCGAGGCGCTTGCCGTCGATGCGCCCGACGGTGTTAACCTGCAGATCGCCGACGTACCCGTCGAAGGTCCCGTAGAAGTGCGTCGTGCCGCGCTGGTGGAAGCTCGCGACGCCGCGCACCTCCGGACTGCCCGCGACGCGGATCAGCGCCGAAAACCGCGGAGCATCCACGGCGACGCCCACGGGCGAAACGAGCACGGAACCGCGCACACCCTTCACCTGGCCTTCGGCCGACGGTGTCCCCGCGAGCGATCCGCGTGCCGTGCCGGTGCCGAGCTCGATCGCGGGAAACCATACGCGCAGCGTGGACGGAGTTTTCGACGGCGGTTTTGCCTTCAGGCGCGGCGAGAGCGCGAACGCGGTGCCGAGCGTCGGCACGCCGCTCACCGGATCGGGCGTGATGACGACGTCGGCGCGCTCGGCGCGGACGTGCTGGAACGCGATGTTCGTCTTCGGCGCCCCCGAAAGAACCTCCTCGAGGAGCTCGAAGGCGTCCGCCCGGACGCGCAGTCCGCGAACCCTGAGCACCACGGTGCCCCGCGGGTCCCGGACGCGCACCTCCGAAACGCGCAACGTCCGGCTCGAGATCCGCTCGATCGAATCGATCTCGAAGCGACCCTGGAACGTGTCGTTGAGCAACGCCTCGACGTTCCGAGCGACCACGCGGCGGGCGGCCGGCAGGTCGAGGTGGAGCAGCACGCCCGCGCCCGCCGCAAGCACGAACACCGCCGAAAGACCGAGCGCCTTCAGGCCGAGGCCGAGCCGTTCACGCAGGCGCTCGTTCAACGCAGGGCTCCCTCGACGCACCGCTCAGAACGACTCGCCGATGGCAAGGAACAGCGAGGCCGGAATGACACCGAGAAAAGGCTCACCCGGTGAGCCGTCTTCCTCGTCGAGCTCCTTTTGTCCGAGGTGCTGGAGGTACGGGGGGCGGAAGCCGACATCGAGACGCAAGGGTCCCACCGGCGTGATGTAGCGCAAGCCGAAGCCCGGGGAGATGTGCGGCACGTTGACGCGCAGCGCACCCGTCTCCGTCGTGAGATCGCTCGCATCGACGAACAGGACGCCTTCCCACGACTCGGAGATCGGCACTCGGGTCTCGAGCGATAGCTCCCAGAGCGAGAGCCCGCCGAGCGGCCTGATGCACGCCTTCGGCAAATCCTCGACCGAGCGGTCCTGCAGGCGGCAGTCGTCGGCGTTGACGTTGGAAGGCACGAGAAACCCGATCGGACCGTGGGGACCCACGCTGCGGTAAGGATAGCCCCGATTCGAGCTCGGCCCGCCCGAGTAGAAGGCCCGCATGAGGAGCTTCTGCTGGTCACGGACGACGTTTTCGTTCTCGGGACCGTACGTCGGATCCGCGAGTTGCTCTTCCGTCGGATTCAGCGTCTGCCCGTAGTTTCCCGGAAACAGGAAGCCGACCGTCGCGCGCGCGGCGAACACGGAGTTTCGTCCGAGCGCTCCACGCGTGTACACGCGCACCTCGGGCTTGATGCGCACGTCGTCCACCGTTCCCTGGAACAGGTAGCCCGCGACCTGCAGCTCGTTCGACAGGTAGAAGCCGCGCTTCGTACGGATCGGATCGTCGCGAAAATCGAGCGCGGTGAAGAGCTCGGGAAACGACACGCGGATGGGCTCGAGTCCCGGCTGGAGCGTCGACTGATAGGACACCGGGAAATTGGCTTGCCAGTTGTACGAGGGAATCACCATGAGGCGCTGGCTGAAGAAGGCGCGCTCGACACCGGCGGACGCCAGCACCTGGTGGTAGCCGATGATCGGCTCGTCTTCCGGATCCACGCCGTCCGGTAGCGGGTAGAGCACCGGGAACAGGTTGTACTCGCCGCGCAAGAACCCCGTGGTCCTGCCCTCGAAGAACGACGGCTGGCGAAGCTCGGTACGGCCGCGAAATTCGGGCAACACCTTGGTGGGCGCGAGGATCGGGGTCGTGAGCCGCGTCGGAAAGAACGTGAGCCCGGGACGCGCTTCGATACCGAAGCGCCGCATCCCGCCGAGAAAATTGCGATCCTCCCAACCCGCGCGCAGATGCGCGGAGAGCCGCAACGAGTCGAAGCGCCCGCCTCCGCCGAGCCGAACGGTGCGGAGCTTCGCCTCGCGCATGCGCACGGTGATCGGGACGACGGCGGATTCGGGGCGCGATCGGTCCTCCTGGATTTCGACGCTCGAGAACACGCCGAGATTCACGAGCGCCTTTTGCGCGTCCTCGACTTCGGAAGTCGAATACACGTCCCCCTCGCGAATCATGAGCGTGTCGCGCACCGGCCCTTCGGGGATTTCACCGAGCCCCTCGAGCGTCACTTTGCCGAAACGCGAGCGCGGACCGAGCTCGACGCCGTAGGCGACGTCGGCGGCGTGCTGGGCGATGTCGACGCGCCCCTTGGCTCGAATCTTCGCGAACGCGAAGCCGCCGTCGTTCAGCACGCGCAGGAGCCGCTTCTTGTCCGCTTCGAACTCGGCCTCGTCGAACGGATCGCCCGCCTTCATGCGGAGCGCCGACACGGCCGGGCCCACGATCTCGGGCGGCAGGAGCGCGATGCCCGCCGGATCGACGCGCCGCACGCGCACGAGCTCGCCCGTCTGCACCTCGAGCTCGACGCGGACGTGGTGCTCGTCCGTGCGCACGACGCGCGACGCGACGACCTTCGCTTCGTAGTAGCCGCGCGCGCGGAGCCAGCGCTCGACGCGCTCGAGGTCTTTCGCGAGGACGGCGGGATCGTACGTCGAATAGTCGAGGACGCGGGGAATGACCCCGAAGAGCAGGGGCGTCTCCGCGGTCGCGAGACCTTCCACGAGCGGATCGGTGTCGAGCTCTTCGGCGCCCGTGAGCTCGATTTCGTCGACGACGGGACGCTGGGGCCAGGCGCGGCATCCCGCCACGCACGCGAGCAGGGCGAGCGAAAGGAGCGCAACGCTGGGAAGCGCGAGTCGAAACGCGCGAGGCCCGGCGTGCGTCAGGACGTTACGGTCTCGGCTTGCGCTTCACGCCCGGAAGCGTCGCGAGCTCCGAGGCCGGCTCGAGGACGGTCACTTCCTGGTAGTCGATGATGCCCTGGTACGGATCGGCTTCCGCGCCCGACGAGGCCTTCATGAAGGTCGTCGAGTACTTGCCCTTGACGCGCACCTTGGCGCCCTTCATCGGCAGCGGATCGGGGACTTTCACGCCCCAGAGCTGATCATCGTACCCGCCGTCTTCCTTCTTATCCTGCGCTTCGATGGCGTCGTAGATCTGCGCGAAGTTCGAGGCCCAACCCATCACCTTGATCGAGTCGCTCTCGGGCGCGTCCTTGGTGTCGCCGATCCAAAACGTCGGGACCGGAGCCTTGCAGCCCTCGGGGTCGGCCTTACCGGCCTTGTGCACGGCGCACTCGGGCGCGTCGGCGAGGTTCGTCTTCGTGATGTAGCCGGTCAGGGTGATGTCCTTGCCGACGACCTCTTTGCGATGAACCACGCTGCGCAGGTAGTACGCGGCTCCCCAAATCGTGTAGTCCTCACCCTGTTTGATCGGCTTCTTCGCGAGGCTCGGAACGGAAGGCAGGTTGGCCTTCGCCCCGGTGTGGGCCGGCTTGGGCACGTACTTCACGTCGTCGCCGCCACAGCCGAACGCGGCGGAAGACATGCCAATCACAAGGGAAACCTGGAGAACCTTGAAAACCATCGCGAGGGGCCTCCTAGAGCCTGGGGGACAGTAGTCCCGGTTCCACCGGACCTGCAAGCGGTAGAGCGCGACGAGAAAAGCAAGGAATTTTCCGCTACCGGCGGTAGATTTGGGCTGCGTGCGGCGAAGCATCATCATCGGTGACGTTCAGGGCTGCCGTCCGGAGCTCGACGATTTGCTCGACCGCGTCGGGCTCACTTCCGATGACGCGCTGCTCTTCGTCGGCGACCTCGTCGCTCGTGGGCCCGACTCGCTCGGTGTCCTCCGGCGCCTTCGCGAGCTCGGCGGGCGTTCGGTCATCGGCAACCACGAGGAACGACTGCTCGCCGCGCGCTCGGCCGAACGGCGCGCGGAAGCGCTGCCCAAGCTCGAAGCGTCGCATCAGGAGCTCCTCGGCAAGCTCGAGGATGAAGACTGGGCGCAGCTCGAAAGCTTGCCGCTCCGCATCGTGCTCGAGGAGCATGGCATTTGGATCGTGCACGGCGGCCTCGTCCCGGGCGTTCCTTTCGAGAAGCAGGATCCTTGGATGGTCACGCACATTCGCTCGATTTCGGAAGACGGCGAGCCGAGCTCGAAGCGCGGCCCGCTCTGGGCCGAACGCTGGCAGGGTCCCGCTCACGTCGTCTTCGGCCACAACGCGCGGAGAAAGCCGCAGCTCCACCCGTACGCGACGGGTATCGACACCGCGTGCGTCTACGGGGAGCACCTGACGGCGATGGT
>DASUTR010000785.1:0-7302 GCA_036374535.1 Polyangiaceae bacterium | reverse complement strand
GGTGTATCGACCGGCGACGGACCGCGCAGGCTTGCTGCTCTGGCCGAGTCGCGCGCGCGTCGCCGCCGCCCTCGCGCCGACCGCCCTCGTTGCGTTCCTCGCGCTCGTCGGCCCGTGGCTCGGGTCGGACCTCGCACCCCTCGCGACGGCGCTTCGCGCCCTCCTGTTCGCCATTCTCGTCGTCACCGCCGTCGCGGCCCTCGTCGCGCTCACGCTCGGCTTCCTCGCGAGCATGGTGGCGCGCTCGGCCGACGTGATTCTCGCGCGCGCGTACGAGGTGAAAGCGGCACTTCCCGCTGCGCTCGTCACCGGGGCGCTGCTCACGCTCGGCGGGGGAACGGGGCTCGTTCTGCTCGGAGTTCTGCGCGGCGTCGAGCTCGCCTTCCTGTTTCGCACGCGCCTCGCCGAAGGACGCGACGTCCTCGAGCTCGAGCCGATCAGCCTCGGTCGAACCCCTATTTTGCCCCATCTGTCACGGCTTTTGCCGGCGGCGGCCCGCCAGCCGCTCGCCAGCCTCTTTCTGACCGGGAGCTGGCTCTTCGGTCTCGCCCTTTCGGCCTTCGCGTTGGGCGCCCCACCCCCCGGCGCGCTCGCACCCGTCCGAGACCCATTCGGGCCGGCCGGCTCGTTCGCCGCGGCAGCCGTGACGCTGCTCGGAGCCGCGTTGTTTGCCCTGCTCGCCCACGCCGAAAGCGACGAGGAGGGCCCGGGCGCCCCCGTGCTGGCGCTCAATCGCCGCGTCGACCGAGACTCGTCAACTCCGGCGGGGTAGTGCTACGACGCCGCCATGTCGGCTGCGAGCCTCCCGAGCGTCCGTGAGCAGGATTTCGAGCGTGAGGTGCTCATGAGTGAGCTCCCCGTTCTCGTCGAATTTTCAGCGGAGTGGTGCGGTCCGTGCAAGCTCGTGGCGCCCGAGCTCAAGGCACTTGCCCACGATCTCCAGGGCAAGGCGAAGATCGTCACCATCGACATCGACCGCTCCCCCATGCTCGCGCGACAGCTCGGCGTGCAGTCGGTCCCTACCTTCGTCGTCTTCCACCAGGGCCGCCCCGCCGGGGGCCGCGTCGGCGCGCTCAAGCGCAAAGAGCTCCGCGAGATGCTCGAGCCGTACCTGCCGCGCGACGAAGGCGCCGTAAAACCCGACGAGCTGTCCCAGCTCCTGCGTGCCAAGCGCGTCGCCGTCATCGATACGCGCGAGGCCGCCGCCTTCGGTCGAGCCCACATCCCGGGCGCCGTGAGCATGCCGCTCGAAGAAATCGAGGGTCGCCTCGCCGAGCTCATGATGCTCGGGGTGCCTCCGGTTCTGTATTGCCGCTCCGGGGACAAGTCGAAGGAGCTCTCGACGAAGCTCGCCGAGCAAGAAGTGGGAACGGCGTTCCTCGAGGGCGGATTTCTCGCGTGGGAAGCGGCGGGCCTACCCGTCGAGCGACCGGATTGAGAGTCCTCTGACGCTCGGGCGCGGTCAGCGCCGTGACCACGCTTCGAGCGCGGCGGCGAGCACTTCACGCACGCTCACTCCCGCGGCTTCTGCCGCGCGTTCGCAGGCGTCGAATTCCGGTTTGGCTTGCGGGGAGCCATACGGGCCTTCGGCCACCTTCACGGGGATTCGACCGAAGCGCGTCTCGACCGTCGCTTCGCGCCGCGGGCGTTCGAGTCGCGATGCAGCGAGCTTTCGCACACCGAGCGAGGTCGTTTCGCGGAGGACCACGGCGCTCAGGCGTTCGGCTTCGGGTGCGCGGACGAGCGCGGAGACGACGAGCCCGGGACGACCCTTCTTCATGGTGATGGGGACGGCCCACGCGTCGAGCGCCCCGGCGGCGAGCAGGGCCTGGATCGCGTGGCCGGCGAGCTCGCCCGTGAGATCGTCGACGTTGGCTTCGAGCACGACGAGCTCGCCTTGGCCTTCCGTTGCGTCGCTCGGCATACCGAGGACGGCGCGCAGAGCGTTCGGACGATCCGGTAGCGGGCGCGTCCCGGCTCCCCATCCGATCCGCTGAGGAGCGAAGTTCGGCCACGTCGCGAACGATTCCGCCATGGTCGCGAGAATCGCCGCTCCGGTCGGTGTGACGAGCTCGACCTCGAGGCCGGCGTCGTACGTCGGAAGGCCCTTCAGACATTCGAGCGTGGCGGGCGCGGGCAGTGGCAGGAGACCGTGCGCCGCTTCCACGAATCCCCAACCGAGCGGCACCGGGGCAGCGACGACGCGCGCGCCGAGGAATTCGAGGCACGCCGCGGCGCACACGATGTCCACGATCGAGTCCACCGCGCCGACTTCGTGAAAGTGCACCTCGTCGGCGTGGACTCGGTGGACCGCCGCTTCGGCGACGGCAAGGCGTTCGAAGATTCTGAGCGCCCGGTCACGCGTGCCGGGCAGGAGCGCTGCGCGGTCGAGGAGCTCGCGAATTTCGCCCCAGTCGCGCTCGGGTTGCGGTTCGCGCACGACGACCTCGAGGTGCGTCGCACCGATCGAGCCCGTGCGCGCGCGACGGAGCACGATGTCGAACCCTTCGAGCCCGAGCCCGCTCGTCGCCTCGACGACGGCGGCGAACGGAACGCCGAGATCGACGAGGGCAGCGACGAACATATCGCCGGCGATGCCGCTCGCGGTATCGAGAAAGACGATCTTGCCGACGCCAGCGCCACGCTCGAGCGATTCGCGGTGCGCCTCGGGATCTCCTGCGAGAAGCTCGAGGGCGTAGGCGGAGGGCGCGCCATGATCGTGGCTCGGGTCATCGCAATCGTGATCGTGATCGTGATCGTGATCGTGTGAATGCGAGTGGTCGTGGTCGTGCGGCGGGGTCATGCGGGTTCTTTCACTCGGTCGCTCTGGATTAGTCGGGCCACGGCCATGGCTGCCCCGAAGCCGTTGTCGATGTTGACGACGGTCACGCCCGCGGCGCAACTCGTCAGCATTCCGAACAGAGCCGTAAGTCCCCCGAGCGCCGCACCGTAGCCGTTCGACGTGGGAACGGCCACGACCGGAGTTGCCACGAGGCCCCCGACGACGCTCGGGAGCGCTCCCTCCATTCCCGCAATCACGATGACGGCACGCGCGCGGCGAAGCTTCGGTACGGCGTCGAGCAAGCGATGGAGCCCCGCTACGCCGACATCGACGAACCGCTCGCTCGGAATACCGGCGCACTCGAGCGTAACGAGCGCTTCTTCGGCGACCGGCAGGTCGCTCGTCCCCGCCGTCACGACGGCGACGGGAGGACCTTCGAGCCTCGGCGCCGTCTCGCGCAGCGCGACGGCCGTTCTCGCGACGGGATTGTGCCGGAGCTCCGGTACCGCGGCGAGAACCTTGGGCGCCGCTTCCGAAAGAAGCCGCGTGACGAGCACGCTCTGCCCGGCGGCGAGCAGACGCTGGGCGATGCCGGCGATCTGCTCGGCCGTCTTGCCTTCTCCGAAGATCACCTCGGGAACGCCTTGACGGAGTTTTCGGTGGTGGTCCACCCTGGCGTAGTCGAGGTCTTCGAAAGGAAGCGTTTCGAGCTCCCCCAAGGCATCGTCCACGCCCAGTGCGCCCGAGCGCACCCGTTCGAGTAGATTCCGCAGCCGTTCCGGGCTCATGGCGCGGTAAGCTAGCATCGAGCTCGCCGCCAAGTCCCGAGCGCTCCCTTCATCCCCATGCTCACCGCTCCGTTCGCGGGTTTCGCTCTCGGAACCCTCTTTGCCTGGTTGTCCCGAGAAGACCTCGTGCGCGGGGCGCCCGCCATGCTCGCGGTCCGCTCGCTCGTCATCGTGACGCTGTATGCCCTGCTCGTGTTCGGACCAGCGGCGGCCTACTTCCTCGTGTTCGAGCCGGCTTGGGCCGCGGCCTACCTGCTCGAAGCGGGCAGCCACGCGCGCGCGTTCGACGTCGTCCTCGCGGTGCTCGTCCCCTCGAGCGTCGTCGTCGGCTTCCTCGTGACCGGGCACGCGATCCGTCGCCATCGGGCAGCGGCGGCGCTCCGCATCGGCGCTCCCGTCGCGCTCGTCGCGCTCGCCCTCACGTTGCTGTTGTTCCCGCGCCTGTCGGTTCAGGCGACCTACGCCCAGTACCACGGAGACTTCGGCACGCGTCCCGTCGCGGGCACGTCGCTCGGTTGGGCGCTCGTGTGGTTCGGAACCATCGTGCTCGTCGCGACCCTGTACGTGGCGAGCGTGCTTCGCGCCTTGGAGGGCAAGAGAGCATGACCGATTCCAGCGTACGGTTACTCGAACTCGCGAGGAGCATGGTGGAACGCGCGCGCGCCCTGGGCGCCGACGTCGCGGAAGCAAGCGCCCGTGGCGGCTTCGAGCTCAGCGTTCGAGTGCGGCTCGGCGAGCCCGAGCTCGTCGAGGAAGCGGGCCACCACAGCGTGTCGCTCCGCGTCATCAAGGCCCAGCGCGTCGCCGTGACGGCGACGAGCGACCTCTCGCAAGCTGGGCTCGAACGCTGCGTGAGCGACGCCCTCGAGCTGTCGGAGCTCTCCGAGGCCGATCCTTTCGCAGGCCCCGCGGAGTCGAGCGAGCTCGCCAAGCCGCCCTTCGTGGACCTCGACATTTTCGACGAGTCGGTGAGCGCCATCGACGCGGCCGAAGCGATCCGGCGCGCGACGCTCGCCGAGCGGGCAGCGCTCGGACACGACAAGCGCATCGGGCTCAGCGAGGGCGCGACCTTCGCACGCTCCGAAGGCGTGAGCGCGCTCGTGTTGTCGAACGGATTCGAGGCGGCGCTCCGGAGCTCTTACGCGTCCCTGTCGGTCGCGCCCGTCGCGGAAGACGAGGGCGGCAAGAAACGGCGCGGACACTACTGGACCGGGGCGCGCCACGCTGCGCTGCTCGAAGATCCGGAGAGCGTCGGGCGCGAAGCCGCTCGCCGCACGCTCGACAAGCTCGGAGCGAAGAAGATCGCGACCACCGAGGCGCCCGTGATCTTCGATCCGGACGTTGCCCGGGGGCTCGTCGGAAGCTTCGCCGGCTGCATTCTCGGTGGCTCGATCTGGCGCAAGTCGAGCTACCTCATGGAACGCGAGGGTACGCCCGTCGCGAGTCCGCTCGTGACGATCGTCGACGATCCCCTGATCCCGCGAGCCCCGGGCTCGCGGCCGTTCGACGGCGAGGGGCTCGCTTCGCGCAAGAACGGCGTCGTCGACGGGGGCGTCTTGAAGACGTTTCTGTGCGACTGGTACAGCGCGCGTAAGCTCGGTCGCGTTTCGACCGCCTCGGCGGGTCGCGGCGGCGGCTCGATCGGTCCGACGACGACGAATTTCATCCTGAAAGCGGGCGCGACGGCGCCCGAGGCCATCCTCGCGAGCACTCCGCGCGGTCTCTACGTGACCGAGCTCATGGGTTTCGGCTTCAACCCGGTCACCGGCGACTTCTCGCGCGGCGCGGCCGGCTTTTGGATCGAAAACGGCGAACGCGCTTACCCCGTCGGCGAGATCACCATCTCCTCGACGCTCGACGCCATGTTGAAGGGTATCGACGCCGTCGGCTCCGATCTGGTCCTGAAGACGTCCACGGCCGCCCCGACCCTGCGCGTCGCGGCCATGACGATCAGCGGGAACTGACCGGTTCGAGAACGTTCGGCGCGCCCGGCGACGCACCGGGCGGGGCGTGCTCTCCGAACCAGGCCGGCTCGTCGGGCGCTTCCGGGCTTCGTCGCGCGACGCTCGTTCCTGGCGCCTTGCCGGCGAGCGCGGGAAACCGCGAGACGACGTTTCCGAGGGGGTCGCGCAAGCGCAGGAGCTCGCCCGAGTTCGCGAGGCCGCCGCGCCCGAGGCGCGGAACTCGAAGCAGCAGCGCGTCCGGCGGCGGTGGCACGTCGAGCTCCGGATCGGGACCATGAGCTTCTGTGACGAGCAACGCGAGCTCACCCGGCGCAAGCACGCCTTTCGGGAGCGGCGTCGGCTCGACGGCGTCGTCGAGCACGAACCCCTCGAGGTCGACCGCTTCGACGCCGTCGTTGACGAGCTCGATCCACTCGCCCGCCGCTTCCGCTCCCGCGGGATTGGCGAGGACTTCGTTCAGCACGACGTGGGGGCGTGCCGGCAGGGTCACGACCTCGGCGTCGATGTGGGTGCGCTCGCCTGACATCGCGATGACGAGACCGCTGACACGCGCGGGAGTCGCCGGAGTGAAACCGCGCAGCACGAGACTTTCCCCCGGCCGCACGACGCCGAGGAGGGCGCTCGGCGCGTCGATCGCTACGAAGGCGGGCTCCGAGGGCGCGCTGAGCGTGAGGCGGTCGTCGCCGACGTGCGCGCAGACGGGGCCGAACGCGAGCGTGGCCTCGGCACAGGCCGCTTCTTGCGAGGATTGCGCAGCAACGACGAGCAAGCGCGGCTCGAGGAGAACGCCCGCTACGACGGGCGGCGGAAGCAGCGGCGTGCCGGGGGAAGGCTCCGCGTCCGGCTCGACATGCGCGCATTCGTCCAGGAACGAACCCGTCTCATCGAGACCAGGCGCGAGCGAACCGGGCTCACCCGTGGGCGCGAAAGCGAACGCTGTCGCGGGGAGCTCGAAAGCGGCGTCGCCGCAGTAGACGGCCGTGCCGTTGCCGAACGCGCTGTCCGGCGGCGGCCACGTTCGGGCGAGCAGCGGCAGCGCCCCAGCATCCACGACCACCTCGGCGACGAGCCCGAGCTCGGGCGTGGCGAGCGAAACCTTGCCGCTCGCAAGCGCGCGTAACGGCGCGACGACCACATCGTCGGACGAAGTCCAGGTGAGGAGCGGGATCTCGCGCTCGACCAGGGTCGCGGGTTAGTCACGCGCCCGGATGCGACCGAGGTGGTACGCGCCGAGCTCGCCCGTGAAGAGGTGAAAGTCGGCCAGCGCGGAGCGAAGGGCCGCCCCGCGAACGCGGAGACGAAACACGGAAGGGGCGGCGTCGAGGGAGCCTGCCGGGTCGAGCGCAACGGACGGAGCGCCGGGTGCGCCGGATTCAGGCAGATGGAGGTCCGACGAGCAGGAAAGGACGAAGAGGGCCGCGACAAGGACTGAGCGCACGCGGACGGGTCGGCACGCTTGCGTCGCGAGTTGCTACTTTTTCCCCTTCTTTCCCTTCTTGGGCGCCTCTTTAGCGACTTCCTTGGGCTTTTCGCCCTCGTCGTCGTCGTCATCGTCGTCGTCGTCGTCGTCGTCGTCGTCGTCCTCGTCGTCGTCGTCGTCCTCGTCGTCGTCGTCGTCGTCCTCGTCGTCGTCGTCGTCGTCCTCGTCGTCCTCGTCGTCGTCCTCGTCGTCGTCGTCGTCCTTGGCGTCGTCGTCGTCCTTGGCGTCGTCGTCGTCCTTGGCGTCGTCGTCGTCCTTGGCGTCGTCGTCGTCGTCGTCGTCGTCGTC
>DASUTR010000784.1:0-7039 GCA_036374535.1 Polyangiaceae bacterium | reverse complement strand
CTCGGCGACCGGCGGCCCGCCTGGCGCCGGGCGCTCTCGCGATTCGCGAGGCATTGAACGCTCGCACGGCGGCGAGCTTTCGGTTCCCGCGTCTTCTTGTAAAATCCACGACGTGAGGACCCTCGCCCGCGCCCTGCTACGGCTCGCGGGCTTTCGTCTGGTGGGGCGCCCGCCGGACGTCGCGCGCTGCGTCGTGATTTTCGCGCCACACACCTCCAATTGGGATTTTCCGCTGCTCCTCCTCGTGAAGTTCGCGTTCGGCAGACCCGTTCACTACCTGGGCAAGCACACGTTGTTTCGGCCGCCGTTCGGCTGGCTCTTTCGCGCGACGGGCGGCATTCCCGTGGTTCGCCACGAGCGACGAAGTCTCGTGCAGAAGGCCGCGCGCCTATTCGCGGAGCGCGACGAGCTTTGGCTGGCGATGTCGCCGGAAGGCACGCGGCAGAAGACCGACCACTGGAAGACGGGTTTTTACCGCATGGCGCGCGCCGCGGGCGTGCCCGTGCTGCTCGCTTTCGTGGACGCCGCGCGCAAGGAATGCGGCCTCGGTCCGCTCGTCGAGCTCACGGGCGACGTCGAACGCGACCTCGACGTGATCCGCGCGTTCTACGCGACGAAGCGGGGCATCCATCCCGAGCTTGCCGGCGAAATCCGTTTCAAAGCGCGCTCGAGCGTTCGCCCGCCGCCTCCCTCAGGCGAGCGGCGAAAGTAGATTTTCGACCTCGGCCCACGAGAAATCGGCGGCGCTCGTGCCTCCCTGACCGAGGAGCGTGTCGGCGAGATGGCGTTTGCGCTGCTGGAGCCGGAGCATGCGTTCTTCCACGCTGCCGGCGACGATGAGGTTGTGCACGAACACGGGCCGGCGCTGCCCGATCCGGTAGGCGCGATCGGAGGCCTGGGTTTGCGCTGCTGGGTTCCACCACGGATCGTAGTGGATCACGGTGTCGGCGCTCGTGAGGTTCAGCCCGACGCCGCCCGCCTTCAAGCTGATCAAGAACACGTCGACGTCGCCGCGCTCGAACGAATCGACCATGCCTTGGCGATTCTGAGTCGCTCCGGTGAGCGCGATGTGGCGCGTGCCCCGAGTGGCGAGCCCCTGCGAAATCAACGCGAGCATGCTCGTGAATTGCGAGAACAAGAGAATGCGGCGGCCCTGCGCGAGCTGCTGCTCGATGAGGGACATGCAAAGCTCGTACTTCGCGGACTCCTCTACCGAGCGCGCCGCGTCGAAGTTCACGAGCCGCGGGTCGCAGCACACCTGACGAAGCTTCATGAGGGCGTCGAGAATGGCGATCGTCGAGCCGTTGAAGCCCTTCTTGCGGATGGCACGCCGCACTTCTGCGTGCGCCGCCACGCGGATGCTCTCGTACAGATCGCGCTGAGCGCCCGTGAGCTCGACGGGGCACACCATCTCCGTTTTCGGCGGAAGCTCCGTGGCCACGGCTTCTTTCGTTCGGCGCAGGATGAGCGGCCGCACCTTGCCCCGCAGGATCTCGAGCCGTTCCTGATTGCCGCCCTGCTCGATGGGCGTGCGAAAGCGCGTGCGGAAGCTCGCGGCGTCGCCGAGGAAGCCCGGCATGAGGAAGTCGAACAGGGACCAGAGCTCGCCGAGATTGTTTTCGATGGGCGTCCCGCTCAGGCAGAGCCGGTGGGCCGCGGGAATCGAGCGGCAGGCGCGATTGACCTGGCTCCGCGCGTTCTTGATGGTCTGCGCTTCGTCCAAGATCAGCGTGTGAAACTCGTGGGCTTGGGCGACTTCGAGATCGCGCACGAGCAGAGGGTACGACGTGACGACGACGTCGGCGTTGTGCACCTCGGGCCAACACGCGTGGCGCGAGGCGCCCTTGAGCACGACCACGCGCAGCCCGGGCGCGAAACGTTCCAGCTCCCGCTTCCAATTTCCAATGAGGCTCTTCGGTGTGACGACGAGCGCGGGCGTCGTCAGGCGCCCGCCTTCCTTTTCCGTCACGAGGTGCGCGATGGTCTGCAACGTCTTACCGAGCCCCATGTCGTCGGCGAGGATGCCGCCGGCCCGGTGCTCGCGCAGGCGCTGGAGCCAGGCGAGGCCCTCCATCTGGTACGGACGCAGCGTCGCCTGGAGTCCCGCCGGAGGTTTGGCTCCGACGCGCGTGCGCGTCTCGGTGACCTGGCTCACCGCCTCCGGGTCGTCGGCGTAGAAGCGCAGGAAATCGGGCTCGCCCAGCGCTTCGCCGAGCTCGGCGAGCGCGTCGCACTGGAACTCGTGGACGCGAATGCCCTTTGCGCCGCCGCTGCCTTGGTAGAGCTCCTGCACTACCTTGAGCAAGAGCTTCATGCGCTCCGGGGGTACGGGAAGGTAGCGGCCGTCTCCCGTCGGAATCGCCATGAAGCGGTTCGACGTGCGGGCGAGCGACTTGAAGCTCGTCGCGTCCGACGCGTTCTCGACGAGCTCGATCAGGAACGGCAAGAGGTTGATGCGCTCGCCACGGATCTCGACGCCGAGCTCGAGACCGAACCAGCCGCCTTCCTCGTCGTCGCCCTCGGGCGTGACGCTCGCGTACCACGGCGTATCGCCTTCGACGACGTGGTAGTCGTAGCCCTCGTCGATTTCGACGCGGAACCCGAGCGAACGCAGCTGGGGGACGACGTACGCGCTGAACGAGCAGAACGCGTGGACGTCACCATCCACGCGCACGAGGTAGTCGGCTTCGGAATCGGGCTCGCGCTCGTACGCCTCGAGGCAGCCGAGCTCGACCGCGCCGAACCCTTCGAGCACGCGGCGCGCGCGCGCTTCTGCTTCGAGGTCGCGTGCCACGGCCGCGATCGCGGTGCCTTCGGCGACGAACAGGTGCTCGCCGTCGGCGCTCGAACGCACCTCGACGTCCGAGTACGCGAAATTCAGGCGAAGAACCGGGAGCCTCACGTCCCCGTAGTCGGGCGCGAAGGTGCTCCCGCGGTTCATCGACAGGCTCTCGCTCCAGAGCTTGATGCAGGGTACCGGACCCACGCGGAGCCCTTCATTAACTAAACTCCCGCGAATTTGTCGAGAAAACGCAGCGATTTCGAGCGTCGAGCGGGGGCTGACCCCAATAGGTTGGGCTCGCGCGCTTTTCGCTGCCCGAAATCGGCGCCCCCCGTAACGAAGGGGCGCCGTGCCGTCACGAACAAGCGGCCCGGCGGGTATCGGCGGACGGTTGGTCGCGCGGGCGGCGGCGGTGCTCGATAGGCCGGCGCGCCCGGCCTTCGTTCGGGAGACTCGCGTGCACCGTTGTTCCCGACTGGCACGAATCGTGTCGGTGTGAACGCGCCGCTCTCGTGAGCTGCAACCGGCGGGAATCGGACGCTCCGCCGAACGGAACACCGCCTACCGCGTCGCGACGTCGGGCTAGCGCGCTTGCATGGCTGAACACGTGGTGAGGTTTTGTCCGCAACGTTCGTGAAACGCGTCATGTGGAAAAACTCGGCACGTGCGTCCGGCGCGTGACGAGCGACGCGTCGTCGTCGTCGGCTCCCCCCGCCATGCTTGACCGTGGCGATCGGGCGTGTCACTCACGAACGGAGGCTTGCATCGCTCGATCGATGCGAGGAGGCACGATGAACCGAAAAAAGCGCACGAGCAGCGCGCGGGCACGCGTCGAACGCCGCACGGTCGGTTTCGACGCCGCGGGCCACATCGATCCCAGCGAAGCCAATCGTCTACTCGAGCTCGGTGGACGCAGCGGCGGCGGGCATTCGGACGAGGCGTTCACCGAAGCGACGAGCGACGATTTCGCCGAAGAGCTTGCGGAAGCAGCGGTGCACCACATGACGACGGGCGCGGACGAGCTCAGCGTGGATCTCGAAGCCGAGGTCGAGGAAGAGCTCGGCGGGCCCTTCGTCGTCACGTCGGGAAACGTCGAGTTCGCCGGCGGAACCGACGAGTCGAACATCGAGACCGCGACGCGCGAGCCGTTTCCGACGACCTGACGCGCGCTCGTTCCGGGATCCGCGACGAGGTCGGTCGTGGGAGGACATCCGCCCACATCGGCCGTCCGTGAGAAATCTGCGCGCGCGTGCCCACTGACCGGGGAGAGCTCGGGCACGCGGTTTCGTAAAGACGAAGGGGATCGATGATCAAAGCGCATTTCGGCTCGCTATTCATCGCCGCGCTGTCCGCGCTTGCGCTTGCGTTCACCGGCTGCGGTGACGACCCGGGTGGTTCGGGCGGCGGCTCGAACGACGAGGGCGGCGCCGGCGGCGACGAAGGTACGGCCACGGGCGGGTCGTCCGGCTCGGGAGGCCGCCCGCCGATTCCGCCTCCGAGCTACGACGGCTGCAGCGCTCTCGCGCCGAGCTACGACGGAGGCGACTGCACGAGCGGATGCACGACCGTGCGCTGCGATTGCGATCCATTCCCGACGAGCGTCGTCGCGTGTCACGAGGAGCTCGGCTGCCTCACGGCGCTCGATTGTGACGTCGCGTGCGAACGGGACCTCGGCGACGTCGTGACCTGCGCCGGCGACTATGCGCCGTGCGAAGACGATGGCGATTGCGGTGGCGGGCGCTGCTTGCGGCCGAGCGCGGCTACGAGCGGCGACTGCACGGACGGAACCAGCGGCTCGCCGTGCCTCGACGACGGCGACTGCGCCGAGGAGCGCTGCGTCGCCGTGGCGCTCGACGGCAAGCGCACCTGTCAGAGCGGCGCGAACGCTGCAAGCTGCAACGAATCGAGCGACTGCGCGAGCGGGCTCGAGTGTGTCCTGCCGGCTGATTCTTTCACGGGTGCGTGCACGGACGGCGGGATGGGCGCGCCCTGCGGGCGGGCGAGCCATTGTGACTCGGGCGTCTGCGTGCGCGAAACGAGTGCGTCGTCGCTCGGGGTTTGCAGCGACGGCAGCCTCGGTTCCCGCTGCCGCAGCGACGACGAATGCGACAGCGGCATCTGCGCCAAGGCCTACGAGAGCGCGAGCGAGGGAAGCTGCAGCGACGGCAGGGCGGGCGAACCATGCTCGGCCGACGAGCACTGCGGGAGCGGACTGCGCTGCGCGAAAGGGACCGCGACCAGCGGCCATTGCACGTCGGGCGCCGTGGGCGAACCCTGCGCGACCGCGGCCGATTGCACGAGCGGCGTTTGCGCCGAAGGCTCGTTCGAGAACTTCTGCACCGAAGGGCTCACCGGTCAGCCGTGCGGCGGCAATGCCCAGTGCGAATCGGGTCACTGCGTCCGCGCCTTCGTCGCCGAAGGTCCGACGAGCGTTTGCACGGACGGCGCCGTCGGCACGGCCTGCGACTCGGAGGACGACGGCGACTGCAGCGGCGGGCGCTGCGCGAAAGACAGCGCCGGCGCCGGCTGGACGTGCAGCGCGGGCGCCGTCGGCGACCGCTGCAGCAAACCGGAGCATTGCGTCGCCGGCGTCTGCACCGTGCGCGACGCGATGGACACGAGCGGCACCTGCAGCGACGGAGCCGACGGCAGCGCGTGCGCGCTCGACGAGCAGTGCGACTCGGAGCGCTGCGCGCTGCGCTCGGGCTACGACGAAGGCAGCTGCACGAGCGGCGCCGTCACGGCGCTCTGCGTCGACGATGCCGATTGCGAGTCCATGCGTTGTGCTTTCAGCTCGGGCGGCGGCTCGGGTCAATGCACGGCGGGCGCGACGGATTCGGTGTGCACCGAGGACGCGGACTGCGAGTCGATGAAGTGCGCGTTTTACTCGGGCAACAGCTGGGGCAAGTGCACCGAAGGGCTCATCGGGAGCGCGTGCGTCGTTCAGGTCGACTGCGTCGAGGGCACCTGCGCCTTTGCGACCGGCACCGAACGCGGGCAATGCACCGACGGCGAACCCGGCTCGTTCTGCGTGATTCCGGCGCACTGCGCGCTCGGACACTGTTACACGGGAGGCAACAGCGACGGTACGTGCCAAACGGGCGAAGCGGGGCAGCCGTGCGCGCGTCCGGCCGACTGCGCGTCCGCCACCTGCACCTCGAGCCGTTGCGAGTGATTTTGGGAAAGACGAGGCAAGCGAGATGAACGGCAGATTCCGTAGCGGCTCCGTCGTAGGCGTGCTCGGCGTCGTGTTCGCGTTCGGCGGCGCCGGTTGCGGCCCGCCGCGCGACGAAGCCTACGCGTTCGAGGAGAAGCGGTGCGGCACGTGGAGGGGGCCGCGCACTCCGAACCCCGCGCCCGAAGCGACCGACGCGAAAATTCACGGTCGCGCGGCGCGTCTCGACGCCGACACGGTTTCGGTCTCGCTCGCGCCGCTCGTCGACGTTCGGGAAAACGCCGTGATCGATTGGACGGAAGCCGGGGTCACGGTGACGAGCAGCGCTTCCGGGGCGCTCGATTGCGAGCTCCGCGCCGTCGCGGACGCCGCTCGGCCGGAAGCCGTCGATATCGTCTTCGTGCTCGACACGACCGGGTCGATGCTCTGGGCCATCGACGGCGTGAGAAGCGGCATCCAAGCGTTCGTCTCTACGCTGCAGGGGTTCAACGTCGACGCGCGCGTCGGAGGCGTCGAGTTCGGCGACGAAGTGCGAACGAGCGTTCCGCTCGGCGATATTCCGGCGTTTCGCGTGTGGCTCGAGCACATGACGGCGACGGGCGGCGGCGACACGCCCGAAAACCCGCTCGACGCCCTGGAGGTCGCGAACGGCTTCGGTTTTCGCGACGACGCCCTGCGCTACATGATCGTCATCACCGACACGGGCATGCACGAACGCACGGACGGTACCGACTGCTCGGAGACCACGCTGCGGGCGACGCAGGCGGCACTCGATCCGAACGTGTTCGTCGCCGTCGTACACCCGAACCTCGCTTCGCCCGACGGAGTTCATCCGCGCGAGCTCACCCGTGCGCTCGGAGGGCTCTTCGTAGCGCTCGGTTCCTCGACGACGGCCGACTTCGACATCTCGCTCGACACCCCCGCGGACGACGTGCTCGGAAGCATCGCGGTGCTCCGGTGCGGCGCAGCCGGGGACGCCGGCAGCGTCGAGGTCGGTGGGACCGTGAACGGTGAACCCGTCACGACGACCCTGGACGTTGTCGAGTGACGGCCGAGCGAGCGAACCGCCCTCGCGCCGCGTC
>DASUTR010000783.1:0-3411 GCA_036374535.1 Polyangiaceae bacterium | reverse complement strand
CCTCCGCGAACGTGAAGCCCTCGGTGTCCGGGTTTCCGGCGCCGTCGACGTAGCGTAGCGCCTTGCCGGCGCTCCAGTCGTTCTCCGCGTCGGGAGTCCAGAGCTCGCCGCTCTGAATCAGGCGGAACAACGTGCCGGGTCCATTTCGCACGGCCCACAGAACGGCGGCCGAGCTCGCGGTGGCGCCTTCGTAGCTGAGGCCGCTGAGATTGCCGCCGAAGGCGTTGGCATCGTCGACCGTCGTGACGCTGTTCGACCCGGGCCATGCGGCCGTCGTGACGACGCCCGGACACTCGTTCGCGGCGGCCTTGGACGCAGCGCTCGTCGTCGTCGGTTCGCCCGTCGCGCTCGGGCAGCGACCATAGGTCGTCGTGGCGTGCGCCGTCCACGCGTACGAATCGACGACGGTGGTACCGTCCGGAGCGAACAGGCGTGCCGCGTCCGCGCCGCCGAGCCCGAAGCCCATGAGCGCTTCCTCGATGACGAAGTAGCCGCCTGGCTCGATGATCGTACTCGCAGGCAGCACGGCCGCGTGCGTGTCGTCGTTGTCCTTGAAGATGAATCCGGAGACGTTGACCGGCGAAAGTCCGGTGTTGACGAGCTCGACCCAGTCGCCCGGTACGCCGCCGTTCGACTCGATCTCGTTGATCCTCACGGGAACGGAGCAGTCGTTCGCCGCGCCCTTGGTCGCGCTCGTCGAGGTGACGAACGCTCCGGTGCCGTTCGGGCAGCGCCCGTACGTCGTCGCCGCGTGTGCCGTCCACGAGTACGAATCGAGCAGCACGCCGTTCGCGGCGAAAAGCCGCGCCGAGTCGGCGGCACCGAGGCCGAAGCCCTGAGCCGCCTCCTCGACGACGAAATAGCCGCCCGGCGCGACGATGGTGTCGTTCGGAATCACGTAGGCGTGCGTGTCGTCGTTGTCCTTGAAGACGAGGCCGCCGAGGTTCACCGCCGTCGTGCCCGCGTTGTAGAGCTCCGCCCAGTCGCCCGGTACGCCGCCGTTCGATTCCACCTCGTTGATCTTGATGAGCGGCGGCTCCGGCGAGCCGTCCACGGTGCACGTGACGCTGGTCGAAAGCGTGTCGGTGCATTCCGAGTCCGTGACATCGAGGGTAATCGTGAATTCGCCGGCTGCCTCGCAGTGGAACGTGGGCGCCGCCGTCGTCGAATCGTCGAGCGTGCCGCCCGTCGCGCGCCACGCGTAGGTGACGGCGGCAGGGAAGCGATCGGAGTCTCGGACTTCGCTCGAGAGCGCGAGGCTGCTTCCCACGCTCGTTTCCGACGGCTCGGCCGAAATGGCGTCGATGCGCGGACATACGTTGCCGGTGCCGATCACGTCGACGGAGCCGTTTCGCCGGGGCAAGGTACATTGGAAGCGCACGCGGGCGGTGCTCGTCGTCCCCGCCGTCACGTCGAAGAGCGCCGAGCCCCGGCACGTGATGCGCGAATCGCTCGCGTCGACGCCGCGGAGCTCGATCGTATAGGCGCTGCCCGCGGGGATGCCGCCGATGGTGGCGCGCAGGTTCTTGCTGCGCGCGACGTTGATCGTTCCGGTCTTCGAGAACCCGTTGCCGGCGATCTCGTACGAAACCGTGTTCACCCTCACGTCGGAGCCGAGCTCGAGATCGAGCCCCACCGAGCCGGCGTTCTCGAGGTGTCCCCCGCCGGCCGTCGGGTCTTCGGCGCCGCACGCCGTCGCGCCGAACGCGCCGAGGGAGGTGAGAGCCACGGCGAAAACCAAGCGGAAACGAGTCGAATGTGTCGTCATGGGCGTCCTTTCGTTCATGGCGACGCGACA
This sequence comes from Polyangiaceae bacterium, assembly GCA_036374535.1. Lineage (GTDB taxonomy): Bacteria > Myxococcota_A > Polyangia > Polyangiales > Polyangiaceae > PMG-095. The sequence goes on along the minus strand of DASUTR010000783.1, from coordinate 1,613 downwards.
ATACGCGTCGAGGTGCTCGCCCAGTTACGAAAATGCGCGCTCGCCGCGCGACATCGTCGCAACGCCTCCGTGACGGGCGCTATTGCCCCGTAGCCGTTCTGGCCGCGGGTGGGGAGGTCAGCGAACGGGCTGTGGAGGCGGTGGAGGCGGTGCGGTGCCCGTCGGCGCCCGCGCGCGCTGCCTCCGGTACTTCTCGAGCCGAGCCTCCATGCGCGGCAGGTCCTCGTCGAACTCGCCGGCGACGCGGAGCGCGGTCTCTTGAAAGCGTACCGCCCGTTCGGCGTTGCCGGTTTCGCTGGCGGCGAACGCCGCCGTCTCGAGACACGCGTCACAGCCCTCGTCCGCCTTCGCAGCGCGGATTGCGAGCGGCAGCGCGAGGTCGGGTCGCCGGTTCGAGAGCTCGTATTTCGCGAGAAAGAGAAAATCGTCCGCGGACGTTGCGCCGGCACGAACCTTCGCCGTCACCTCTTCGAGCTCCTTCGTAACGTCGCTCTTCCCGGCGAGCTTTTCACGGGACGAGGAGCGTTCCGAGCGCTCTCGTGAGCCGCTGGTCCGCGGGCGCGAACCCGAGCGCTTTGCGGATGTCCTTCTGAGCGTCGGAGACCCCTCCCACTCGCAGGCGCAGCGTCGCACGCAACAGGTAGCCTTCCGGCGAGCGCGGGTCGCTCGCGAGCGCGAGCTCGGCGTCCCGGGTGGATTGAATGCGTCCGTCGGGGGTGTCCATGCGGAGGCGCCCCCACAGCGCGTGGGCTTCCGCGCTCGGCATGGCGCGCAGCGTGATGTCGTTCGCCGTCTTGCCGACGAGCGGGTACACCTGCGTCGGTAGATTCTCCGTCGTCATGCGGAGCCGATACTCGCGCTCTACGTCCGGGATGAGCTCGGCGAAATGCCGCTCGAACGCTTTCCGCTCGTCCGCGAGGCCGCCGCGCAGATCTCCGAGATAGGCGCCGAAAGCATGCTGGTGCTCGACGCTGCCGAGCAACAGCGTGTGCACGAACGCAAAGGAGCCGGGATACGCGTGCACGGCTTCTTGCATGAAAATGGCCGAGTTCATCGTGGTCAGATCGTCGAGATCGGGGGCGAGGTCGGGCAGCGACATGCCGAAGACCGTCCAGCGCGCGCCGTCCCAGTGCATGCGCGCGAGCTCGCGCCCCACGATCACGCCGTCGTCCTCGATGGTGGCCGTCGAGAGCACTTGCGCGAGCCCTTCGTGAAGCCAGCGTGGGGCGGACGGAAAGTAATGGCGGATGAAACGGTGCACGAGCTCGTGCTGGAAGACCTCGAGCATCCGGTCGCGCTTGCGTGCGGGCAAAACGATGAGCGGCGTCGTCTCGAACGGCGAGCGGCGCGTGGTGTAGAACGCGGCGGAACCCTCGGGTCGGATCGACGTGTATTCCTCCCAACTTCCGAGCAGAACGACGTGACTCTCACCCGGCGGATCGTCGCCGTTCGGGTAGACGCACGATTGGATCGCTCGGTACGACGCCTCGAACTCTTGCGCGAGCTCTCGGAGCTCGCGCTCTTCGAGGTCGCTCTTGAGGACGAAATGAGGCGTCCGCGCTTCCGTCCAGTCGCCGCCCATTGGTCTCGACCCGTGTGCGCACCCGGCGGCA
>DASUTR010000782.1:0-2200 GCA_036374535.1 Polyangiaceae bacterium | reverse complement strand
CGCAGGGCGACGGCGTTGAGCCCGACCTCGAAGCCGCTGCGTAGACCGAACGTGAGCTCCGTGCGCTCGCCGAGCCGGACGTCGTTCAACGCGCCGAGCCCGACGCTCGTCGCGAAAAAGCTCGTGTCGGCGTTCGTAAGGGTGACGAGGCCCCCCGCGACGAGCGGCAAGAGCGCGAGCTCGTAACCCGATGATTCGACCAGACGACCACGCGCGCTGAGCTCGCCGCCGAGCGGAAAGAGCCGGAGACCGAGATCCCACGCGTCCCCGAGCCCGCGCCGCACGGAAACGTCGGGTGCTGCAAACACCTCGGGACCGAGCCCGCGATCGACGACGAGCGCGTCGGCGGTGACGGCGAAATCCGTCGTGCCCACCCGCGTGGGTGTCGCCTGGACGTGCGGATTGTAGGTCGCGCAGGCCTTCGCCGAGAGCCCGGCGAACGCCACGGCGGCGAACCGGGCGCGGCCCGCGCGGCTCACGGGGCGGCCACGCGTTCGAGCGTCACCCAGACCGGCTGATGGTCGCTCGCGCGCGTCGCCTGCGTGCTCGCCCCGAGCACGACGAGCCCCTTCACGAACACGTGGTCGAGCTTCGCGTCGCCGAGCGCGTTCTCGGTGCTCGGCGGGACCTCGGCCGTGCCCCACTCGTAGCCGGCTCGCTCGAACTCGCTCACCGTCTCCTCGACCATGGCGCGCTCGAGCGTGTTGAAGTCGCCGCCGACGGCGACGGGCGGTTCGGAGCGCTCGGCGGCGTCGATCACGGCTCGGGCTTGCTCGACGCGCCCGCGGGGGCCGAGCCAGGGCGTGTCCGAGTGCACGCTGAACACGGCGAACGGGCCGTTCGGCGTCGCGAGCGTCGCGCCGACGGCGATGCGAATGCGCCCGTTCGTGGGATTTCGGTGCGGCAACACGAGCTTTTCGTCGCTCTCGATCGCCCAGCGCGACAAGACCGCGTTCCCGAAGTCCTTCCCGTGGTGCACCGAGCCCGGGTAGTAGACGTAGTCGTAGCCGAGCTCGCGCGCCATCAGGTCGACGCCATCCGGATCCATCTCCTGCAAAAGGAGCACACCCGCGCGCGCGAGCTCCTCGTGCTCGCGTAGCTCGCGCACGGCGCGCGAAACATGCTCGCCGAACTCGACGTTGAACGTCGCGAGCGTCACGCCGTCGAAGGGAAGCTCGTGGTCCGCCGAGTAGCTTCCCGCATAGCGGGGGCCGTTCGGATCGTCGTAGTTCTCGGCGAGCGCGCACCCCGAGAGCGCGAACCAACCGGCGATTCCGAGGAACGCCACGAGCGTGCGAAGCATGGACACGTGCGACTCAGTGTACTCGCCGACTCCGAATCGACCACTCGGTCGCGCGCCCCATGACATTCGAGTCGTGCTCGGCGACTCAGAGCTGCCAACCTACATCCATCGACCAGGTCGGACCGGGGCCGTACTGCCCCGCCGTGAAGAAATTCCTAGGAAAGTAGAACTCGAGGAGCACGCCGGCCTGCGTGCGTGCGTCGTCTTGCTGCTTTCCATCCGACTCCTTGCTCACGATGCCCTCGAAGTAGACGCCGGTAATCACGTCCTTCAAGAACGACGGCACGAGAGAATCGAATTCGAATCCCGTGCGCACGCGACCGTCGCCCGACTGCGAGCCGGGCTCGATCATGATGATGGGAGCTGCGGCGCCGAGCTCGCGGCGCGCCGTCGTCGCGAGCAGTCCTGCCGTGAGACCGCCGACGAAGGCTTTCGCCTGCCCGTCCGCACCGTCGGGGCCCTGGTTCGACTGCTGAGAGCCGTAGATCGCCTGGAACGCTTCGCCCGCGCTCACTTCCCGGTCGTCCACCTCGAACGTGAGCACGGGTCTGTCGGCGCGGCCCGAGATGACGACGCTGATGGCCTCTCCCGAACGACGATTTTCGTGCACCGCGACGATGTCGAGCACCGGATTCGGCTTCTCGGAACCGACGAAGAGTAGCGAGCTATTCTTCTTGATCTCGAAGTTTTTGCCCATGAGCGAAAGGTAGCCGCGCTCGAGCGCGACGCGGCCCTTCACGCGCGTCGCGTTGCCGGTGATCTCGGTCGTCAGCTTGGCGCCGAGCTTGACGGCGAAGTCGTCGCGTTTGATCCAGATCCGCTCGCGCGCGATGAGTTCGAGGCGCGTCACGCGCTCGTCGGGCACACGCTTCGCTCGCTCGCCGGCGGCCGCGCCCC
>DASUTR010000781.1:0-11428 GCA_036374535.1 Polyangiaceae bacterium | reverse complement strand
CGGGCAGCTCGTCGAGCTGGCACTCGGAGCGACCGCGGGGTCGCGCGCGGGGCCCGACTTCGCGCTGCTGGGCGTGGAGCTGAAGACGCTTCCGGTCGATTCGCGCGGGCGACCCGTCGAGTCCACCTTCGTGTGCACGATTCCGCTCGGTCGCGTGGGCGACATCGAGTGGTTCGACTCGCCGGTCCGCGCGAAGCTTCGCCGCGTGCTGTTCGTGCCCGTGGAAGGCGAGCGCGAACGACCGGTCGCCGAGCGGCGGGTGGGCGAGCCGTTCCTCTGGAGCCCGAGCGCGGAAGAGGAAACCGACCTCAAGTTCGATTGGGACGAGCTCAGCGGGCGGATTGGCCGCGGCGACGTCGAGTCGATCACCGGGCACCTCGGGCGCTACCTTCAGGTGCGGCCGAAGGCCGCCGATTCGCACGCGCGGAGGCTCGCGCGCGACGCCGAGGGCGTGGCGTTCGCCGCGCTTCCGCGCGGCTTCTACCTGCGCGCGACCTTTACCGAGCGCGTCGTGCGGGCGCGCTTCGGGCTTTAGCGCTCACGTTGCGCGTGCCGTTCGGAATGACCTCGGGGAGGGAACCGGGATGCGGCTCGGGACGTTTGACGCGCCGTCGCGGTGGCGGAGCGACGGGCCACGGCAGATCTGCCGCGACCTCGCCCGGCAGCGGCCTCAAGCCGAAGTGAAAATGGTCGTGGTGCGCGGCGTTGTCGTCGGGGCCGATCTGCTCGTGAAAGAGTCGGCGCGCTTCCACGCGGCAGGCGAGCTGGTTCAAGAGCGGAAGCCCGGACGAGCAGCCGCGCCCTCGCTCGAACGCTTTTTTCACGAGGAGACCGCCGCCGTTCACCCGAAACTCGTGAAGATCGATGGCAAGCCCGTAAGCGTGCAGGCTCATGCGTCCGGGATGACTCGTCCGGTACACGTACGCTCCGGAGTAGCGTGCCTCGCTGATGCCGAGGTCGCGCAGATCCGCGGCAATCTCGCTCAGGGCGAGTGCGAGCCGGCAGTCGACGACGAAGGGCTTCTTCTCGAGCGTATAGAAGCGCACGCCGCCGATCGGACCTTTGACGACGATCGGCGTCGCGACACCGAGGACCGGCGCGGAGCGCTCGAAGGGGACGTCGCGGGTGGCGAGCTCGGCGAGGCACGCGGGCCCACCGACCACCGCGGAGGGAGCCGTTCGAGCGACGGACGCCGGCACCCGGGGGGCCTTCGCGCCGAGCGGCGGGCTCGTCTTTCCGAGCGATGGAGCGGGCGCGCTCGCCGGGGCGGGCCCACCGTCGTGCTTCGCCTGCGAAAGCCCCTGCTCCCAGGGGGCCAGAGGCACTTCAGGGGTGCTTGGCGGGAGGGGCGAGACCGGCGCGCAAGCGAGGAAAAATGCGGCAAACGGTAGCGAAATCGCCAGGGTGGAGCGAACCGCGGGGCTCACGTCCGAAGTTTCCCACCCTGCGGGCCGGGCGGCCAACATCGGGACGGCCTCCACCGCTGCCGGGGCCTCAACGCGCCATGGCGCGGACGATGTTGTCGAGCAGCCGGTCGCCCCGTTCGAGGAAGCGCGGCATCAGGCGCCTCGTGTCCGCGAGGATCCGCGTCGCGCCGTCCGGACCGAGCGCACCGGCAACGTAATCGGCGTCCTCGACGACCCAGCGCTCGATGTCGCTCGCGTCGACCTCGGGGTGGAATTGCACGCCGAAGATGCGCCGCTTGAGGCGAATCATTTGGTGAGGACAGTGCAGGGTCGAGGCGAGCAGCGCCGCGCCTTGCGGCAAATCGAAGGTGTCGCCGTGCCAGTGAAGCATGAGCTCGGACGGATCGAGGCCGGCGAGCACCGGTTCCTCGGCCGCCGTGCGCGTGAAATGCACCGCACCCCAGCCGACCTCGCGCACGAGCACGTTGCCTCGCTGATTCGGGTACACGCGGGCGCCCGCCGCGCGCGCGAGGAGCTGCGATCCGAGACAGATACCGAGCGTCGGGAAGTCGCTCGCGACGGCGCGTTCGAGCAGCGCGATCTCGGGCGCGAGAAATGGATAGCGCGGATCGCCCATGTCGCCGACGCCCATGGAGCCGCCGAGGACCAGGAGCGCGTCCATCCCGTCGAGCGTCTCGGGAACGCGCGTGCCCAAATCGAGCCGCAAGATCTCGGCGGAAAAGCCTGCGCGCTCGAAGGCGGTCTTCACGCGCGACGGTCCCTCGTGCGGCGCGTGTTGGAGAACGACGAGGCGGCGCATGCTGTCGCCGGATCTTAATCCGTTTCCGGCACGCCCGTCCGCAGCATCTCGCGCAGCACTTCGGTCGCGTAGCTTCCCGACGGAAGCTCGAAAGAGATGCGCAGCCGGTCACCGTCCTCTCGAACCGCGACGTGGTCCGGCCGGACGACCAAGTCGCGCCGCGTGCCCGGAGCGTGCTGCGCGAGCGCCGTGAGCTCTCGTTCGCCGAGCCCGAGCTCCGAGAGTACGCGCCGTTCGAGCTCGAGTCCCTCGCCGGTGGCGGCGGGCCGGAGCTTCGGTCCCGGCAGCGGCCCCGTGAGCACGATGTCCCGCGCGATCAGCCGATGGAGCTCGCGCTCGGGATCGTCGACGCAAAAGAGCGAGCCCGTGCCGCCGAGCCGTACGACTTCGCCCCGAATCAGTCGCTCCGTTCCCGCGGCGATGCGCGCGATCGCGTAGCGGTTGAACGCTTCCGCCTGGACGGCGCTCGCATAGAGCTTCGAAAGGAAGCGCTCGCGCGAGCGCGGGAGCGACGACTCGCCGCGGAGCCAGGCGAGCGCGGTGATGAGGTTCTCGCCTCCGCGACCGAAGCGCTGCGCGCCGAACGCGTTCAAAAATCCGCGTTCGTCGAGCCGCGCGAGCAGGGCCTGAGCGCGTCCGAGGCCTCCTTCGCCCGCGCCGACCACTCCGAGCACGAAGCGGTTGCCGCGCAGGTGGCCGGTGCGGAGCTTGTTCCCGTGGCGCGATACCTCGAGCACTTTCAGCTCGGGAGGCAGGGTCTGGCCCTCGAGCTCGCGGGCGGTTCTCGGGAGCGAGAACCACTGTCTCGTCACGCCGTGCTTGTCTTTCATGCCGGCGTACCCCACGTCGCGTTCGGGCACGGCGGCGGCGCGCGCGAGAGCGAGCGCGGCGTCGCGCGTCGTCATGCGGCGCTTCTCCACGCGCACGTAGACGTGCTCGCCCTGTCCCGACGGAACGTACGCCGGGATCTCGTCCACGACGAAGTCCTCCGGTTCCGGGCCGAGAGCGCCCCCGACTTTCGGCAAATCCGCCGTCAGAAGCGGCGGAATGGAGCGCTCGATCGTCACGAGGATCGGCCGATCAGCCCTTCGAGGGCGCGGAGCAGGTCATCGCTCGCGGAATCCGCGTCCATCGCTTCGAGATCCTCGATGCCGAGGATCAAGAGCTCGGGATCGGCACGCGCCGCCGCGTCGTTCGCCATGGCGGCGACGGCGGCAGGCGGAGGCGGCACGCTTTCCTGGTCGGGACCGTCGGTGCATTCGATGACGACGGTCGCGATGTTGTCGGGGCCGCCGGCGTCGTTCGCGAGCTCGATGAGCCTCTGCGAGGTGACGCTCGGCTCGGCTCTCGCGCCGAGCGCTTCGGCGAGCGCCTGAGCGGGAACCGGGGCGCTCAAGCCGTCGCTGCACAGGAGGTAGCGGTCACCCGCGACGACCGCGTACGAGCGCATCGAAACGCGGAGCAGGGGGTCGATGCCGAGCGCGCGCGTCACGATGTTCTTCGGCAATCGCGCGAGCACCGTGTCGTCGAGCTCCGGCCGCTGTTCGAGCACGTCGGCGAGCAGCGAGTGATCCTGCGTGAGAAGCTCGAGGTGCCCGCCGCGCATTCGGTAACAGCGACTGTCGCCGACGTGGCCGACGTGCATGAGCCCCGAGCGCGGAGAAAAGCAGGCTGCGACGACCGTCGTGCCCATGCCGCGGTGCTTCGGCTGACTCTTCGCGATCTCGATCACGTCACGGTTGGCCTTGAGAATGGCGGCCGAAAGGCGCCGCGCTCCCGACGGGATGCCGAAGCGATCGAACTCCGGCTGATCGTGCGTCTTCCGAATCGTGGCGCCGAAGTAGTTCTTGATCGAACGTGCGGCGAGCGCGCTCGCGACTTCGCCGGAGCGATGCCCGCCGGCGCCGTCGGCCACGAGGTAGAGGCCGAGCTCCTCCGAGACGAGCACGGTATCCTCGTTGGAAGGGCGGAGCCTCCCCACGTCGGTGTGGCCCGCTGCGCGAAGGACGAGCTCGGGGGTCAATCGAGAGCAGATGGATTATAGGCATAGGTGCGACGGCCGTGCCATGATGGAGGCTCACGTGGTGCGAGCTCGCGAGCGCAAAACCGGTCTCGTTCTCTCGGGAGGGGGCATGCGCGGCGCCTACGAAGTCGGCGTCGTGGCCGGAATTGCCGAGGTGCTCGAGGACGTGCGCCACCGCACGCCCCTCTTCGACGTCTTCGCCGGAACGTCGGTCGGCGCGATCAACGCGAGTTACCTCGCCTCGAACGCGGACGAGCCCGATCACGGCGTCGCGCGGCTCGCCGAGACGTGGCAGGCGCTGAAGCTGCCGGATCACGCGAGGGTGCGAGCGTTCGGTCTGTGGTCGGGCGCGCTCAAGCGACGCCTCGAAAAAGTCAGGACGGGCACGGGTCTCGGAAATTCGCTGCTCGATACGCGCGCCATCGAAGTCGTGATTCGCCGCGCCATCGACTGGGACAAGCTGCACCGAAACATCGCCTCGGGCCGCGTGCACGCCCTCGTGATCGCCGCGCTGCAGGTCGTCACCGGGCGCACGACGATCTTCGCCGAGCACGCGCCGGGCGTCTCCGTGCAGCCGGCGCGCGACGAGCGACGCGTCACCACCGTGGAGCGGATCACGGCGGATCACGTGCTCGCGTCGGCGTCGATTCCTCTCTTGTTTCCGTCCCGCCGCATCGGCAAGCACTACTATTGCGACGGCGGCCTTCGCTTCAATACGCCCATCGCGCCCGCCATTCGTGCGGGCGCCGAGAAGCTCGTCGTGATTTCGGTGCGTCATTCGCGCACGCCGCGCGAGATCGACGCCGAGGAAACGTCCGATCAGAACGAGAGCGGTTTTTTGAGCCCGCTGTTCCTCGTCGGCAAGCTCTTGAACGCGCTCCTCCTCGATCCCGTGGCGTACGACTTGCAAATGATGCAGCGCCTGAACGAAATGATGGAAGTGCTCGAAGAGGCGCTCCCTGCCGAGCAGCTCGAGCGCGTGCAGCGGGTCTTCATCCAGCACCGGGGCGCCCCGTATCGCCGGCTCGAGACGCTCGTTTTCACGCCGTCCCGCGATCTCGGACGGCTCGCGGGCGACTACATCAGGACGCGACTGGACGCGAGCGACCTCTCGTCGCTCGCTCGCTATCTCATCGAGCGCGCCGCCCGGGACAAGCTCCATCCCGAGGCCGACTGGGCCTCCTACCTCCTGTTCGACGGCGGATTCGCGCGCGAGCTCATCGAAGTGGGGCGCCGGGACGCGCACGACAAAGCCGAAGCGATTCGCGCTTTTTTCGCGGAACCGGGTTAGACTCGACGCCGATATGGATCCGGGCGTCCCCAAGCGGGTGCTCTTGGTCGACGACGACGGGGTCACCCGGAGCGTGCTCGCCAAGCTGCTCGGCGTGCGCGGCTTCGAAGTGATCGAAGCCGAGAGCGGCGGTACGGCGCTGAAGGCCCTGTCGCAGCCGAACGCGCCGCGCATGGCCGTCGTCGATTGGAACATGGGCACGATCAACGGTCCCGAGCTCTGTCGCATCTTGCGCGGCCGCTCGCCGTACATCTACGTGGTCCTCACGACCGCGCGCGAGGGCAGAAAGCCGCTCGTCGAAGCCATGAACAGCGGCGCGGACGGCTACATCCAGAAACCCGTCGATGCCGACGAGCTCGAGGCGTGGCTCGTCGCCGGCCAGCGCATCGTCGACCTCCAGGATCGACTCTTGAAGGCGCAGGCGGAGCTCGAGCAGCGCGCGACGCACGACGCGCTCACGGGGGTCCGGAACCGCGGCAGCTTGCTCGAGATCCTCGGCCGAGAGCTCCGGCGCACGCGGCGGACGGGTTCGCCGTCGGGCGTCGCGCTGTTCGACGTCGATCATTTCAAGAGCGTCAACGACACGCACGGCCACCAGGTCGGCGACGAGGTTCTCATCGAAGTCGCCCGACGTTGCCATGCGGCCGTGCGCGACTACGACGTGTTCGGCCGTTACGGCGGCGAAGAGTTTCTCGTCGTGCTGCCCGGCGCGACCACGCCGCACGCCGCCGCCGTCGCGGAACGGCTGCTGAAGTCGCTTTCACGAGCCCCCATCAAAACGAGCGCGGGGGAGCTCAAGATCACCGCGAGCGCCGGCGCTTCCGCGACGGACCTCGGCTATCTCGAGCAGGAAGCGCTCCTCGGCGCCGCCGACGCCGCGCTGTATCAAGCCAAGCGCGACGGACGCGCGTGCGTGCGTGCGGCGCAACCGCTCGCGCCGCCCCCCGAGGGGACCTTCCCGGCGCAGGAGCCCGACACCATGAAGGCGCCGAGCTGAGGGCTCAGCCGAGGGCCGCGAGCACGGCCTCGCCCATTCCCGCCGTCGAAACCGTGCGCTCGCCGCCGAGGTCCTTCGTGCGCGCGCCGCGTGCGAGCGCCGTCTCGACGGCTTTCTCGATAGCGCGCGCCTCGTCCTCGAGGCCGAGGCTGTGACGGAGCAGGAGCGCGCCCGACAGGATGGTTCCGAGAGGGTTCGCGATGCCTTTGCCCGCGATGTCCGGCGCCGAGCCGTGAATCGGCTCGTAGAGACCGAGCTTGCCTTCGCCGAGCGAGGCGCTCGGCAGCATGCCGAGCGAGCCGGTGAGCACGGCCGCCTCGTCCGAGAGGATGTCACCGAACATGTTCTCGGTGACGATGACGTCGAAGCTGCCCGGCGCCGTCACGAGCCGCATCGCGCAGGAATCGACGAGCTGGTGCTCGAGCGTCACGTCCGCGAACGAAGCGGCGACGCGCACCGCCGTTTCGCGCCATAAGCGCGACGATTCGAGCACGTTCGCCTTGTCGACGCTCGTCACCTTCTTCTTGCGACCGCGCGCGATCTCGCAGGCGAGCCGCACGATGCGCTCGATCTCGAACTCGTGGTACTCGAGCGTATCGACGACGCGCACACCCTGGGGCGTGTCCTCGCGGTACTTCTTGCCGAAGTAGAGGCCGCCCGTGAGCTCGCGCACGACGAGGAGATTCACGCCGTCCACTCGCTCGGGCTTGAGCGGCGAGGAGGCGAGCAGCTCGACGTAACCCCGAACCGGGCGCAGGTTCGCGTAGAGCCCGAGCCCGCGGCGAATGGCGAGCAGACCCATCTCGGGGCGCGTTTTCGCACGCGGATCGTCCCACTTGGGTCCCCCGACGGCGCCCAGCAGGACCGCGTCGGAGCTCTTGCACGCGTCGAGCGTCGCCTGCGGCAACGCCTCGCCCGTTTCGTCGATGGCGATGCCGCCCATGAGGCACGCTTGGAAAGCGAAACGATGTCCGAAGCGTTTGGCGACCGCTTCGAGCACGAGCTTGGTCTGGTCGACGACTTCGGGGCCGACGCCGTCGCCGGGGAGGAGAACGATTTTCGCGTCCATGAGAAGCGCCCGCTTTTAGCACGAAGCGGAGAAGCCTGGTACGGTTCGGCGCGGTGGTTTTCGGAGGAAAGCGAGTCGGGCCCGCCGGTGCCGCGCTCGTCGCGTGGCTCGCGTTGGCCCTCCTCAATCAGGTGTTGATCGCGGCGAGCGCCGCCGGCGCGCCGCTCGGAACGCTCCTATTGCATCGCCTGTTCGACGCCGGTCAGCTCGTGGCCGCCGGCGTCGCGTCGTTTGCCGGCGTGGAGCTCGGCCGCCGCGCTCTCGCTCGCTTTCCCAGGCTCGAGGGCTCACGCGTCGTGCGAGCCGCCGCGCTCGGGACCGTGGTCTTCGCCGTGTCGCTCGCCACGGTGGAGAACGACGTGACCAACGCAGCCGGACGCTACGGAGTCCCGGTGTGGCTCGCCGTGACCGTCGCCTCGCTGTGCTTCGCGATCGTCCTCGGCTCGACGGTCTTCGTTCGCGCACTCCCGTGGCCGATGTTGCGCCTCGCGGCGGCGGTGTCGGGCTTCGGGGTCGCCGTGACGAACGCTTTCGTGCTGCCCAAAGACTATCCGGCGCTGCATCTCTTCCTTTCGTGGCTCGCCGCGCTACTCGTCGCGCACGGAGTGGAGGGCTTCGTTCCCGCGCTCGAGCTTTCGCCGCGAGCTCGGCGCGCCGGTCTCGTCCTGCTCGGCGCCGGCGGCGTCCTTGCGCTCGCCGTTCCTCCGCCTCAAGCCGTGCGCGTTCGGCTGTTCGAGCTTTCGAGCGCGGTCCTCGCGCCCTTTGCGGCCCGTCTGGCGCCCGACCGCAGCCGCGCCGAGGTTTCGCGCGTGCCGGAGGCGCTCGCCCGTTCGCCGTGGTTCGCGAGCCGAAAGCGGCTTCCGCCCGTCGAGCCGACGCGCGCGCTCGCGCTCCCCGATTCTCCGATCGTGATGTTGCTCATCATCGACGCGATGCGCGCCGATCTCTTCGATACGGCGCGCGGCCGGCGACGTCTTCCGGCGCTCACGTCGCTTCGCCGCAAGGGAGCGAACTTCAGCGCCGCGCGTGCTCCGGCGTCGTCGACGCGCCCGTCGATCGCCTCGCTGTTCACCGGCCGCTACGCGAACCAGCTGAAATGGCAGAAGCGCGACGGGGAGACGCACCTGACCGATTCGGGGCCGCGTCTCGCCGAGCTCCTTTCGGGCGCAGGCGTCGCGACCGTGAGCCTGCCACTGCTCAAGCGGACGAGCCGCGAGTTCGGCGTGGGTCGCGGTTTCCAGAGGGAGTACCGCCATCCGTTCTCGGCGAAGGAAATCGTGGATCGCATCATCGACCTCTCGAAGGGCTTCGAGGGACCGACGTTCCTCTACGCTCACATCGGCGAGCTCCACGCTCCGTACGTCGGCAAGGGGACACCGCGCGAGCGCTACGGTCAGGAAGCGGCACGCGTCGATCGGGAGCTCGCGCGTCTCGTCCGCTACCTCGACGAGAGCGGACTCTCGTCGCGCACGCTGCTCGTCGTGTCGGCCGACCACGGCGAAGCGTTCGGCGAGCACGGTGTCGGAAACCACGCCACCATCGTGTACGAGGAAGTGGCGCGCATCCCGCTCATCGTGAGCGGCCCCGGCGTGGTGTCGCGCAATGTCTCGGTACCGGTGGGACTCATCGATCTCACGCCCACCATCCTCGACCTCTTCGGCTTGCCCGCGCCCGGCGCGTTCATGGGGCAAAGCCTCGCGCCGTTGCTGGCCGGCCGAGACCAGACCTTCGACCGTCCGCTGGCGGTGAGCTCCTCGGGGAGTCTCGACGCTCTTTACGTGCCCGGTGGCACGCTCAAGGTGATTTTCGACGCCAAGCATCGCACGACGGAGGTGTACGACCTCGAGCAGGACGCGGGAGAGCTCCGAAACCTGGTCGACACGTCGGATCCGGAGGTCGAGCGTGCGATCGAAACGGCGAAGCTCTTCTTCGACGTGCATTCGCGCGGCGGCCGGGAACGCATCCCCGACTGACGCTTCTCGGTCGCCCGGCTCCTCTGCCCGGAGCGCGTCCGCTGGCGATCCAGGCGTATCCGTGAGATGGGACGGTCGTGTCCGACGACACGCTCGTCAAAGTCTCTCCGCGGCACGCGGTTCGCCTCGCGCAGGAGTACACCGCGATCATCGAGAAGCCGCGCCGGGACGACTTCGTCGTGCGCACCGTCGCTCGCAAGACGGCCAACGGTACGCCGCTCATGTCCGCCGAAATCGTGATCGCCGGTCGTGAAACACGCGAGAAGTTTCCGCTCGCCGACGAGTTCCCGCTGCATTTCCGGAAAACCCATTTCCCGGGCCACCTGCACGGCGACCCCGGCATCGAGTTCGCGCGTCACGGCGACGCGAGCGGAATCATCGGCATTCCGCCGCCGATTGGCTTCGACGAGCGCACCTTTCGCGCTTGCCTGCTTCCCGGCACGCCCCTGCACGCGCTCTCGCCGTTCCACGGCGATCCCGAGGACATCCACCTGCGGCAGGCCCGCGAGCTCGCTCTCGTCGCGGCGGCCGGTCACTGGAAGCTCTCCGAGCTCGCGTTCGAGGCGCTCGGCACCCTGCATGCGGGCGGCCTCGTGCACGGCGACGCCGTGCTCCAGAACTTCATCGTCTGCCCGTCACCCCTCGAAATCCTCCCCATCGATTTCGAAGGCTCCGCGCGAAAGGACGAGCTTGCCGACGACGAATGGCAAAAGCGCGTCCAATCCGACATGGACGAGCTCTTGCGGCACGCGGTGTACCTGCTCTGCGCGCTCGGAAGGCAGCCGGGCGCGCTCGCCGAAGCAGCGCTCGGCAACATCGATCGCCTGCTCCGCTCACCCGACCGGTTTCGTCAGGCCATCGAGCGCGGGGCCGAGTTCGAGGGCTGAAACGAGCGCGCCCGCGATGTTCTCGCGGGCGCGTCGTGACCGTTTCTTCCGCGCTTCAGCGGATGAACAGCATCTCTTGGTACGTCGGGAGCGGCCAGGCGTCGTCCGCCACGACCGCCTCGAGCGAGTCAGCCGCCGAACGAACCGCGAGCATCGCCGGTAGGACCTTGTCGCGCAGGTGTTTCGCCTCGTCGAGCGCGTCCTTGGCCGTGTGGGCAGTGGCCGCCTCGAGCGAGCCGATCGCCTTCTCGAGGTCGGCGGTGAGCGAGCTCACCTGTTCGCCGAGCTTCGTGCTCACGCTGAAGCCGCCGGCCTTGGCCGACGCGATGCCCTGCCCGAGCGTGCCGAGATAAGCGAGCGCCGCCGGCAAGATCGTGGTCTTCGCGATCTTCGTCGTGAGCTTCGCTTCCACGTTCACGTACTTGTTGTACTGCTCGACGTAGATCTCGTAGCGGCTGTGGAGCTCGCGGGGAGTGAGGATCTCGTATTTCTCGAAAGCCTTCACCGTCTCGGGCTTCGTGAGCACGGCGAGCGCGTCCACCGTCGTGCGGTAGTTCGGGAGACCCCGCTTCTCGGCCTCGGCGTGCCACTCGGCGCTGTAGCCGTTGCCGTTGAAGATGACGCCGCCGTCCTCTTTCATGATCGTGGCGAGCACGTCCTGGATCGCCTGATTGAGGCGCGTGCCCGAGGCGACCGAGCTCTCGAGCTTGGTCGCCACGTAGTCGAGCGACTCCGTGATGGCGGTGTTCAGCGCGATGAGCGGGCCGGCGATCGACTGGCTGCCGCCGACGGCGCGGAACTCGAAGCGGTTGCCGCAGAAGGCGAAGGGGCTCGTGCGGTTGCGATCGCCCGCGTCCTTCGGGAGATGCGGCAGCGTGGTGACGCCGATGTCGAGGAGGCCCTTCGACTTCGACGACTTCGCGCCGCCCGCCTTGATTTGCTCGAACACGTCCGTCAGCTGC
>DASUTR010000780.1:0-5979 GCA_036374535.1 Polyangiaceae bacterium | reverse complement strand
GGACGGCGCGAGGTTTTGCGCCGCGACCGAGTCGGTGGGCATCGCGCAGATGGCCCCCGTGCCTTCGGCGTAGCGGTTGTTGGTGCACGTGATTTCCTTGAAGCCGTAGCCGCCCGGCATGCACGCCTTCAGGCATTTGTCGAAGCCCGTGACGCAAGCCGTCGCCGTGCTGCCCGACTTGTAGCCGTTCGGGCCGCCGCACACCCGCTCGGTCGTGAACGGGATGCCCGTCACGCGGCTCAAAAGCGCGTGGGTATCGTTCGCGCCGAAGTTGCAGTTCGTGCTCGGGCCTTCGTTCGAACTGTTGACGCCGACGTTGGCTTCGTCGCTCGTGCCCGGCTCGTAGATGGAACAGATGGAAAAGGTGCGGTGTACGCAGATGTTGCGCAGCGTGACCGTGTCGTTCGTGCTGACTCCGGCGACCTGGTCGACGCCGATGGCGACGATGTTGGAGAGGCTCGCCGTGCGTCGCGAGCTCGAGCTGCAGCCGTCGCCGCACGAGCGGTAGAGCTTGCCCGCCGTCTCGACGTAAACGTTCTCGATGTTCACGGTGGCGGTGCCGTTGTGCTGAATCGTCTTGTCTCGGGCGTTCTTGAAGCCCGAGTTCCGGATGTTCACGGTGCCGCTGCCGAGGATCGTGATGGCGTCGTCGCACACGTACGGGAACCACACGTTCTCGATGGTGCACGAGCCCTCGCAGTGAATGCCGTCGCCGACGTTGTTGCCCATGACGACGTTGCGGACGGTTCCGCCGTTCGCGACCGTGATGAGCGGATCCGTGCTGTCTTGATCACCGGCCGCGCAGTTGTCGAGCGAGCCGTTGTGAACTTGCATGCCGCCGTCGTGGACACCGGTCACGGTGATGCCGCTACCGAGGTTTCTCGAGCCGTTCGAGCTCGGCCACGTGATGTTCGGGCACGTCGACGACTGTCCGACGCCCGTGCCCGTTCCGGCCGTCCCTCCGCGGCCGCCCGAGCCCGCCGTGCCGCCCGCTCCACCGCGTCCCGCAGTTCCGCCGGCACCGCCGCCCGCGGTTCCTCCGGCGCTCGCGCCCGCGCTTCCGCCGGTGCTCGCGCCCGCGCTTCCGCCCGTCGCGACGCCGCCGCTCCCACCCCCGCCCGCTCCCGCCGTACCCCCGGTACCGCTACCGCCGCCGCCTCCGCTACCGCCGGTTCCGGACGGGGTGCAGACGCCCGAAACGCAGGTCTGGCCGATGAGACAGGCCGTACCGCAGGTGCCGCAATTCATGCCGTTCGTCAGGACGTCGACGCACGCTCCGTTACAGAGGTTCTGCCCTGCTAAGCAGTCCCCGGTGACGCAGGCGTTGTTCCGGCAAATCTGGCTGGCGGTGCAGGCGCGGCCGCAGCCGCCGCAGTGGAGCGCGTTGTTCGCGGGGTCGACGCACGTCCCGCCGCAATCGACCTCCGGCAGCATGCAGGTCCGCGTGCAGCGTCCGGCCTGACACGTCTCGCCCGTGACGCACGCCGCGCCGCAGCTTCCGCAGTGCGCTCCGCTGGTTTGCGTGCTGACGCAGGCGCCGTTGCACATCTGCGTGCCCGGCGAGCAGCCGTCGTCGTCACCCGACCCGGAGGAGCCCGCGGGGTCTTGCGAGCAGGAGGCGACCACGAGGATGCCGATGAGGAGGCAGCCCTGGGCGAGAAGCGCTCGCCAGGCATTCTTCGAGGATGATCGCCGCATGGTCGTGGTCTCCTGAAACGAGTGCCCGTTCGGTCTCGAGGCCCGAGCCCGCTGCCGCGCCGCAGTCCTTAAAGGCGGGTTGGGGTTGGGGGCTCTGCCGGACAGGGCCTTGCCCCCTGCAATGCGCGAGCACGCGCTCCCCATTTCTATTTCTGCTCTTTCCCGCGCGAAGTGTCCGGCTGCTCGAGCCGCCGCGCCCACGGCGCGCGCGGGAAAACCCAGGTTGGATTTTTTTGCTTTGGATGAAATGGCGCGGAGGCGTGAGTCGCGCGTCGCGCCGTGTTCGGGTGTTACCCCGACGAGGTTGCCGGCGCGGCGCTGCTCGTCCGGCTCGCCGGACTTTCGAAGTGCTCGCCTTCGCGGCGGATACGCCAGGCGAGAAAGAGCCAGGCGAGCGCGAGCAGGGCGTTGCACACGGCGAACGCGCGCACCGACCACGAGAGCAGGCCGGCGCCGACGTAGACGAGCAGCGCCGAGCTCACGTCACCGAGCCGTACGAAGAAGGTGTCGACCGCCTGCTTCGCCTTGTACTTCATCTCGCGCGAGGTCGGCAGCCAGAGCATCTGCCGCACGGTGTTCGTGAGCGAATAGTCGGTCGCATTTTCCAGCGATTTTCCGACCCGGAGCACGGCAAGAAGGGGCAGCGCCGCGACGGCGAGCCCGCTTCCGAGCGTGACGATGGGAAGCACGAAGAGCGCGGGCCCCGTGCTCCCGTATTTCACCACCCGCGAGACGAGGAACGCTTGGAAAAGCACCCCGAGCAGGTTCACGAGGAAGAAAAAATCCGCGTACGCCTGGCCGATGAACGCCTGAACGCCGCCCGGGCCGAGCGTTCCCTGCGCGAGTGCGTCGTTCGCGGCCGACTTCACGAGCTTTCCGAACATGTACTCGCCGTTCGTGTTCGCCCAATTGAGAACCAGGGTAAAAAGCGCGATCGCGAGCAGGTAGCGATGCCGTACGACGAGCGCGAACGCGCCGCGCGGCGGCTCTTCCCGCGGCTTTCGCGGCGGCAGCGAGGTGTGGGCGGCCGCCGGCGCCGGTCCCGAGGAGCGGCGCCGGAACGCGACGGCGAGCCGCTCGCTCGCGACGAACAAGAACGCACACAAGACGAGGACGGCCGCGCTCACGAGGAGCAGCGCGTAGACGCCGAGCGGCTCGACCAGCCAGCTTGCCACCTTGCTGCCGACCGCCGCGCCGAGCGACGCGCCGAGCGCTACGAGCGCGAACAGCCGCTTGCCTTGCTCGGGATCGAAGAGATCGTTCGCGAAGGACCAGAGCTGGGCGACGACCATCATGTTGAAGATGCCGACCCAGACGAAGAAGACGAGCCCCAAGTTGCGGCGGAAGGGCTCGTACTGGCTCGCGGCGAAAAAGAGCACGAGATGCGAGGCGAAGAACAGCGTCACGCCGACCACGAGGCGCAGTCGCGGCAGCCGGTCGACGAAGCGGCCGTACGCCGGCACGGCGAGGAGCAGCGCGAGCGCGATCACCGCGCTCATGTAGCTTTTGTATTCCGCGCCCGAGTCGAGCGCGAGGATCAGGGCTTCGCGGACGGGTTTGACGATGTAGTACGCCGTGAGCAGGAGGAACACGTTCAGCGCGAGCGTCAGCGACAGCGGCGCTTCGCCCGGCGCTACGTCGGTCACGACTCCCAGCAGGCGCTCGACGCGCGTACGGTCGTCAGTCGTCGATCGGGTCATGGGCCGTCCGCGACGGCTCTAGCCCATCGAGCGCTTGAGGTCGTCGACGATTTCGCTCGGCGAGCGGGCGGCGACCGGACGCGGCGGGCGACCCGCTTGCAAATACGGCCAGATGCCGCTTCGAATCGGCTCGGGCACGACGTGCTCGAGGTACTCGAGCGCCGTCCCGCGGAGCTTCGCGTCGCTCGTGGAAAGGGCGCGCCGTGAAAGCTCGATGGCGTCCGTGTCGAACGCCAGACCGAGCAGGGTAAAGACGTGATCGAGCGCACGATCGGGCAGGACGGCGCGCTGGAACGAGACGATGTCGCGGCCGTCTTTGTCGACGCGGAGCGCCGCCGTGCGCGCGCTCCAAGCCGCGTGGCTCGCTTCCACCTCGCGCTCGGCGGCGCGCACGACGACGTTCCTCGCCGGCCGAAGCGTTTCGTCCGAGCGCACGAGCTCTCGCAGCGCGAGGCCCGCGCGATAGCGAAGCTCGAATTCGGTGTCCTCGAGCGCGTCGCCGAGTCCTCGCACGACGCGCGGGTGAGGGACGCCGGAGAGCACGCGGGGAATGCGCCGGCGCAGTCGGAGCGGTCGCTCTCTGTCGAGCAGCGCGTCGACGAGCTGACCTGCGATCCGAGGCGCGACCTTGCCGAGGGCACGCGCCGCGGCGTCCGTCGTGGCGTCGTGCTCGAGCAAGGGGATCACGAGCGAAACCAGCTCGAGCTCGAGCGGCGGCCCGTCGAGCGCGGCGAGCACGCGCGCGACGTCGGCGCTCTCGAGCTCGACGGTGCGCGCCGCGAGCGACGGGACCGTCGGCGGCAGGCTCAGGCTCGAGCGGTCGGCGGGGCGGTCGGCTCGGGCCCTGAGCTCTTCGATCTGACGGAGCAGCGCGTCGCGATCGAGCTCGAGTTGCGTTTGCGACAGCGTGAGCCGCGTCGTCGCGTCTTTCACGTCGCTCGCATCGAGCTTCAGTCGGCCCGATTTCAAGCTCGCGGCGAGCTCGGAAACGTAGCCACGCTCGAGTCGCAGCGCGAACCACACGCAGAGCGACGCGGCCGCGACGATGGCGAGCAACCCGGCCCGCGTCGTGAGCGAGGGCAAGAACGCGCCGACGACGAGCACCAAGCCGCTGCCGAGCGCTTCGCCGAACCGATCGCCGGCGACGTCGATGAGCGTCTTCGTCGACCGCTTCTGTTTCAACGGCAGCGGCGCGAACAGCGGCTCGTAGGCGGAGCGGAACAGCGACGCTTCGAGGGTCTTGCTCGCCCCGCGCAAGAGAATGAACACCCAGGCTTTCGGCACGACGACGCCGAGCGCACCGAGCCCCAGCATGGACGCCGGCAGGGCGGCGAGCGCGAGTCCGAGCCCGAGCTCAGCGAGCACCCAGCGCGCGATGGAGAGTTGGAGCAGTACCGAGGCGACGCTCGTGATGGTGTAGAAGACGGCGAAGAAGCTCACGAGCGTCGTGGCCGAGGTCGCCTGCGCGGAGACCTGTGCCTTGAAACAGAAATCGACGAGCGCGCTCGAGAAGCCGGTGAGAATGACGAGCGCTGCGATCGTGCGGAGGTAGGACGACGCCGTGACGCTGCGTACGTCGGCCGTCTCCGGGCTCGGCGCGTCGCTGCCCGGCCGGGCGCCTGACAGAGCGCGCAGGAGGAACGCGGCGAACAGCGAAATACCCGTGAGGGCAGGCAGCATCGCCCCCGGCCCCGCCTGAGCGCCGAAGAACCGCGCGAAGAGGCCTCCCGAGAGTCCACCGAGCGCGGAGCCGGCGGCGACGCCGGTCGCGATGCGACGCACCGTGTGCGGATCGAAGCGCTCGTTCACGATCGACCAGAACCCGCTCACCGCGATGCCGGTCGCCACCGTCGCGTGGAGGTACAGCATGACGGTCGCTGCTTCGGGTACTCGAGCGAGTAGGAACCACTCGACGGCGTGCAAGGCGCCGCTCAACGCGACGACGACGGGAACCGAGAGCCCCGGTCCGTATCTCGTGACGCCGCGCGAGAAGGCGAGCACGAGCGGCAGGCCGACCGCGGCGGCCGCGAGCATGACCTTCGGCAGCTCGCTCGCCGGGAATTGCGAGAGGAAGAGCGCGTCGCGGCAGGCGCGCGACGCGACGAGATGTGCGACGAGGAGCGCCGCACACGCGGCCGGCATGGCGACTCCCGGCGACGGGGAAGGCGGCGAAGCGGCTGCGGAGCTTTTCAGAGGTCCCACGCTGCAGGCTCGATGTCGGCGGTCTCCGGGCGCTCGAGCCCGACCAAACGATAGCCGCGCGACGCGCCGAGATCGTAGAAGTGGGCGAGCAGGGGATACAGAGCGGCGCCGTTCGCGACGGCGACCACGACGTAGCGCGACGCGTGAGCGTCCGGCGCCCCGGCGGGGGCGGCGTGCGGCACCGTCATGCAAAGCTCGCCGTCCCGAGCCGTCTCGACGCGCAAGGCCTGCGAGCCGCTCTTACGATACGCGGTCGCCGTGTAGCGAAAAGCGGTCTCGGCTCGTGCGCCGCGGCGGCGGGCGAGATCCGTCGCGCAAATGCGACTCGAGCCCTCGACGCGCACGTCCGCGACAGGCGACAGGCGAAACAGATAACGAT